>NZ_JARESX010000006.1:0-184645 GCF_046026435.1 Paraburkholderia sp. RL17-381-BIF-C
ATGTTCACGTGTATCTTCGCGATGGCACGTACGGTCGGCTGGATTGCACAGTGGAACGAAATGATCGCTGATCCTGAACAGAAGATTGGCCGTCCGCGTCAGCTGTTCATCGGCGACACGCAACGTGAAGCCAAGCCGATCGCGCAACGTTGATTGGTTTAAGTCCGCGTCGTTCGCAGTAGTCGGTTCTGCCGCGAGCTGACGCGGAATGTGGTTGATAAGAAATGCCCCGACGGGTTCTCCCGCCGGGGCATTTTGTTTTCGGATTCGATTTCGCGCGTTCGAGCATGAGATCACGCGGCGGTGCAGCAAGCTGCAAGCGCGCGCAGGCGTGCCGGGTAACGTCGATACAGGTATCGGCACTACCACCCAACTCCCTGTTTTTTATCGGTTTTCTTCCTGATTGAGCGGCCCAAAGCGGGATTCTGCGTGGCATAATCGACCGACACGGTCAGCCCGCAGTCATTACTACCCCGCATACCATGGCACAGACTCTCTACGACAAATTGTGGAACACACACGTGGTCCACTCGGAAGAAGACGGTACGACGATTCTCTATATCGACCGTCACCTGCTGCACGAAGTCACCAGCCCTCAGGCGTTCGAAGGCCTGAAGCTGGCTGAGCGTCCGGTGTGGCGCATTAGCGCGAACCTGGCGGTATCGGACCACAACGTGCCGACCACAGACCGCAGCCACGGCATTGCCGATCCGGTTTCCAAGCTGCAAGTCGACACGCTCGATTCGAACTGCGACGCCTACGGCATCACGCAGTTCAAGATGAACGATCTGCGCCAGGGCATCGTGCACATCATCGGGCCGGAGCAGGGCGCCACGCTGCCGGGCATGACGATCGTCTGCGGCGATTCGCACACGTCCACGCACGGCGCGTTCGGTGCGCTCGCGCACGGCATCGGCACGTCGGAAGTCGAGCACGTGCTGGCCACGCAAACGCTCTTGCAGAAAAAGAGCAAGAACATGCTGGTGAAGGTGGAAGGCGCGCTGCCGCGCGGCTGTACCGCGAAAGACATCGTGCTCGCCATCATCGGCAAGATCGGCACGGCAGGCGGCACCGGCTACGCGATCGAATTCGGCGGCTCGACCATCCGCGCGCTTTCCATGGAAGGCCGCATGACCGTCTGCAACATGGCGATCGAGGCAGGCGCGCGCGCCGGCATGGTCGCGGTCGACGACACCACCATCGAGTATCTGAAAGGCCGCCCGTTCTCGCCGGAAGGCGTGGAGTGGGATCACGCGGTCGAGTATTGGAAGCAGTTTAAGACGGACGAAGGCGCGCACTTCGACCGCGTGGTCGAACTGAACGCCGCGGATATCGTGCCGCAAGTCACGTGGGGCACGTCGCCGGAAATGGTCACGGCCGTAGACGGCCGCGTGCCGGATCCGGACCGTGAAAAAGATCCGGTCAAGCGCGACGCCATGGAGCGTGCGCTGAAATACATGGCGCTCGAACCGAATGCGCCGATCGAATCGATCAAGCCGGATAAAATCTTCATCGGGTCGTGCACCAACGCGCGTATTGAAGACATTCGCGCCGCGGCTTACGTCGTGAAGAAACTGGGCCGCCGCGTGGCGCCGAACATCCGTCTGGCCATGGTCGTGCCGGGTTCGGGTCTCGTGAAGGCACAGGCGGAACGTGAAGGCCTCGACAAGGTCTTTACCGACGCCGGGTTCGAATGGCGTGAACCAGGTTGCTCGATGTGTCTCGCCATGAACGCCGACCGGTTGGAGCCGGGTGAGCGTTGTGCGTCCACGTCGAATCGTAATTTCGAAGGTCGTCAGGGCGCCGGTGGGCGTACCCACCTCGTGAGCCCCGCGATGGCTGCGGCCGCCGCCATCGAAGGGCATTTCGTCGATATTCGCAAGCTTGGATAAACACGCATGATGAAGAACATGAATCGCACCACTCTATTGCGTCGCTTCGCGCTCGGTTCCCTGGCTGGGCTTTTGCTCGGTCTAGCCGGTTGCAACACGGTGCACGGATTCGGCGAGGACATGTCGCACCTCGGCAATTCGATCAGCAATCACGCTGATAAATAAGCGGTTTTTGATTTTTGCCGGCCATGCGCCGAGCGGCTTTGCGGCCGCCGCGCGCATCGCCCGGTCTTGAAACAGGTGCCAAGCGTCATGGATAAATTCATCGTACACACCGGCGTCGTGGCGCCGCTCGATCGCGAGAACGTCGACACGGACGCGATCATTCCGAAGCAATTCCTGAAGTCGATCAAGCGCACGGGTTTCGGCCCGAACGCATTCGACGAATGGCGCTACCTCGACCACGGCGAGCCGGGTCAGGACAATTCGAAGCGTCCGCTGAACCCGGATTTCGTGCTGAACCAGCCGCGTTATCAAGGCGCTTCGGTGCTGCTGGCGCGTAAGAACTTCGGCTGCGGCAGCTCGCGCGAGCACGCGCCGTGGGCATTGGAGCAATACGGTTTTCGCGCGCTGATCGCGCCGAGCTTCGCCGACATTTTCTATAACAACTGCTTCAAGAACGGCGTGTTGCCGATCGTGCTGACCGAACAGCAAGTCGATCACCTGTTCAACGAAACGTATGCGTTCAACGGCTTCAAGCTGACGGTCGATCTCGAAGCGCAAGTCGTGCGCACGTCGGACGGCGGCACGGAGTATCCGTTCGAAGTCGCGGCGTTCCGCAAGTACTGCCTGCTGAACGGCTTCGACGACATCGGCCTCACGCTGCGCCACGCGGACAAGATTCGCCAGTTCGAAGCAGAACGGATCGCGAAGCAGCCGTGGCTCGCGCACCGCATCGTCGGTTGAAGGCGTAAGGGCGTAGCGCGCGCTTACGGATTCAAGCTCAAAAGTCTCGAAGAAAATCTCAAGGAATTCGCATGAAGATCGCAGTGTTGCCGGGCGACGGCATTGGTCCCGAAATCGTCAAGGAAGCCGTCAAGGTCCTGAATGTACTCGGCGAGAAATTCGAACTCGAAGAAGCGCCAGTTGGCGGCGCGGGCTACGAAGCGAAGGGCCATCCGCTGCCTGATTCGACGCTGGCGCTGGCAAAAGAAGCCGACGCGATCCTGTTCGGCGCCGTTGGCGACTGGAAGTACGACTCGCTCGAACGCGCGCTGCGCCCGGAGCAGGCCATTCTCGGTCTGCGCAAACACCTGCAACTGTTCGCGAACTTCCGCCCGGCAATCTGCTATCCGCAGCTCACCGGCGCATCGTCGCTGAAAGAAGAGATCGTCTCGGGCCTCGACATCCTGATCGTGCGCGAGCTGAACGGCGACATCTATTTCGGCGCGCCGCGCGGCGTGCGTTCGTCGCCCGACGGCCTGTTCGAAGGCGCCAAGGAAGGTTTCGACACGATGCGTTATTCGGAACCCGAAGTGCGCCGCATTGCGCACGTCGCGTTTCAGGCAGCGCAAAAGCGTCAGAAGAAGCTGACGAGCGTGGACAAGGCGAACGTGCTTGAAACCTCGCAGTTCTGGCGTGATGTGATGATCGACGTTTCGAAGGAATACGCGGACGTCGAACTGTCGCACATGTACGTCGACAACGCGGCCATGCAGTTGGTCAAGGCGCCGAAGGCGTTCGACGTGGTTGTTACCGGCAACATGTTCGGCGACATTCTCTCCGACGAAGCGGCCATGCTGACGGGCTCGATCGGCATGCTGCCGTCGGCCTCGCTCGACAAGAACAACAAGGGCTTGTACGAGCCGTCGCATGGTTCGGCACCGGACATCGCCGGCAAAGGCGTCGCGAATCCGCTGGCTACCATCCTGTCGGCTGCCATGATGCTGCGCTATTCGTTGAATAAGGCCGAGCAAGCCGATCGCATCGAAAATGCCGTGAAAAAAGTGCTCGAACAGGGCTTCCGCACCGGCGACATTCTCACGCCGGGTTGCAAGCAGGTCGGCACCGTTGCCATGGGCGACGCGGTCGTCGCAGCACTGTAAAAAAAGCGCGCGAAGCAAGCAGAAGTCAGGTCGTGAAACGGCCTTTAAAACGCGAATTGGCCTCGAATGAGGCCGATTCGCGCGTAATACGGGCGACAGCGGCGGACATTGACGTCGCCAGATTCCGGTTTTCGTGTATATTGTAGCGATGGCGCACACAGCTCAAATCTCCTCGATTTCGACACTGCACGGCAAAACGGCCCGTGTGGTTGAGCTCGCCATTACCGCCAAAGCTTCCATTAAAACGATTACCCCGAAAACGATCACGAAGCGCTGATCGTCCGTCGTGCCCGCTCATCTTCCCCGCGCGGTCACTGCGGGCAAAGATGCGGGGAAGTTTCCATTCGAAGGGTATGAAGTCATGAACGTAGGTCTCGTAGGTTGGCGCGGCATGGTCGGCAGCGTCCTGATGCAACGTATGCAGCAGGAAGGCGATTTCGATCTTATCGAACCGGTGTTTTTCAGCACCAGCAACGCGGGCGGCAACGCGCCGTCGTTCGCCAAAAACGAGACCAAGCTCAAAGATGCGACAAGCATCGAAGACCTGAAGAAGTGCGAAGCGATCATCTCCTGCCAGGGCGGCGATTACACGAACGAAGTGTTCCCGAAGCTGCGCGCGGCGGGCTGGAACGGTTACTGGATCGACGCGGCTTCGTCGCTGCGCATGAAGGACGACGCGGTCATCATTCTCGATCCGGTCAACCTCTACGTGATCAAGAACGCGCTGGTCAAGGGCCAGAAGAATTTTATCGGCGGCAATTGCACGGTCAGCCTGATGCTAATGGCGCTCGGCGGCCTGTTCCGCGAAAACCTCGTCGACTGGATGACGGCCATGACGTATCAGGCCGCTTCGGGCGCGGGCGCGCAAAACATGCGCGAGCTGCTGCAGCAAATGGGCACGCTGTACGGTGCGGCCAAGGAAGATCTGGCTGATCCGTCGTCGGCGATTCTCGACATCGACCGCCGCGTGCTCGCCGCGATGAACAGCGACCGCATGCCGACCGACAACTTCGGCGTGCCGCTCGCCGGCTCGCTGATTCCGTGGATCGACAAGGATCTCGGCAACGGCATGTCGAAAGAAGAGTGGAAGGGCGGCGCTGAAACCAACAAGATTCTCGGCAAGCCGGCCATGGGCACGCCCGGTTCGATTCCGGTCGACGGCCTGTGCGTGCGGATCGGCGCAATGCGTTGCCACTCGCAGGCGCTGACCATCAAGCTGAACAAGGACGTGCCGCTGGACGAAGTGAACAGCATCCTGGCGTCGGGCAACGACTGGGTCAAGGTGGTGCCGAACGAGCGTGAAGCGTCGATGCGCGATCTGTCCCCGGCGGTCGTGACGGGCACGCTGACGGTGCCGGTCGGCCGCGTGCGCAAACTGGCAATGGGCGGCGAATATCTGTCGGCTTTCACGGTCGGGGATCAGCTGCTGTGGGGTGCTGCGGAACCGCTGCGTCGCATGCTTCGCATTGTGCTCGACAAGTAAAGTAAACTACGCGCTCACGACGCGTAGAAAACTCAAGAAGCGTCGCGCTTGCGCGGCGCTTTTTTCATTGTGTGCTCCGATTATCTTGTCTCTCTCCAACCGCAAAAAAGGGCTGCGCGCTGACGCGCCAGGAGTCCCGATGAACCTTCGACTCTCATCCCTTCGGGCTATGTTCGTTCATCAAGGTGCGCGCCGACTGACGGCCGCCGCCGCTTTGGCTCTCGCGCTGGGTCCCGCCGCCGTGGGCAGCGCGCTCGCTGCGCCGGGCGACGCCGCGAGCGCGCCGGACGCGGCCTCCGTTTCCTACGCGAACGGTGGTCAATTCACGGTTCGTCCAGGGCAGTCGCTGAACGACGTGGCGATTGCCGTCACGCAGTCGCACGACCGGGCGACCCTCGCACGCGCCTCGCGCGCGTTGTTCGAGGCGAATCCTAACGCCTTCATGAGCCATGATCCGAGCCGGATGCGCGTGGGTGCGGTGTTGACGGTGCCGGCGCTGGACGCCTCGGGGGCGCTGGCTGCGTCGTCGGCGGGTGTTGCGTCTGCTGGTTCTGCAGCAGCTGCGCCTGCTTCGGCACCGAGCACAGCTACGGCGAGCGGCGTCGCGCAGGTCAATGCAGCGCCGTCAAGCGCGGCGACGCCAGCCGTCCCTGCCGTGTCTGCGACGACAGCCACTCCTGCCGTGTCGGCGCCGGCCAGTGCAGTTGCCGAGGCAAGCTCTGCGACGGCGGGCGGTACGGCTTCCTCTGCGCCGATCGCCGGATCGCAGGCAGCAGTATTGCCGGCCAGCACCGCTCATGAATGGACCGGCTCGATTCAGCCCTCAGCTAGCGAGCCTGTTGAAGGCGCCTCGGCGGCCGGTGCCGGAACAATTGGCGCGGCGAGCGCCGCACAACCGGCTTCGCAGCCGCGTGTGCAAGTCTCGAGTTTGCAGCAATTGCTCGCATTGAAAAATCGCGTGCTGATGGAATTGCAGAAGCATGGCATTGGCGGTACGCCGGCTGTTAAGGGCGGCGCGTCGACTGGCGTCGCGCCGTCGGCACCCGGTGCGTCCTCGGTGGCGACTGCGCCTGGTCACGTCGGTACGCCGGCAGCTTCGACGTCGAAAGATGTCGGCATGTCGCAGACGGAACTGAGCGTGGCGGCTGCGGTTGGTGCGGCGCTGGTTGCGCTGCTCGCGGCGTTGCGTATGGGGCGCCGGAAGCGCGAGCGCGCCGCGGCGGCTGAAGCTGCGTCGGAGGGGAGCGATTTTGCGGCGTCCGGGCGGTCAGTGGGCCCGCAGGAGGTTGTTGAGACGCGCGCGCAGACTCCGTCGGTACACGAAACGCCGGACGCGAACGACGAGGTGGCGGCCCGAAATGCGGCGGCGCTGGCGGCGACTGAACGTGAGGCCGCGGAAGGTGACGCGGCGGCGCGTGAGATGGCGGAGCGAGTAGCAGCAGAACGCGACGCGGAATTTCGCCGGGCGGCGGCGCGGGAGGCGGAAGAGCAGGCTTTGGCACGCGCAGCCGCAGAAAAGGCTGCGGCGGAACGTATGGCCGCAGAAAAGGGCGCGGGGGAACGTGTGGCCGGAGAACGGGCCGCGGCGGAACGTGCGACCGCAGAGCAGACCGCGGCAGAGCCCGCAGCCGCAGAACAGGCCGCAGCAGAACGTGTAGCCGCAGAGCATGCAGCCGCAGAGCATGCAGCCGCAGAACCGGCGGCGGCAGAACAAGCAGCGGCGGAACAAGCGGCGGCCGAACAAGTGGTAGCCGAACAAGCGGCAGCCGAACACGCAGCAGCCGAACACCCAGCAGCGGAACACGCAGCGGCAGACCGCGCAGCAACTGAACAATCCGCATCGAGCCACGCATCCACCAGCCACGCAGCGGCACCCGCACAAGACCCTGCCGCAGCCCAGCACGTCTGGCACGAACACGACACAACATCCGCATCCGCCGAATCCGCGCACGTCGAGCCGAACAGCGCGCCGTCCGCTCAAAGCGATTTCGCGCCCGAACCCCTTCCTGCGCCCCCGCTCGATCACTTCGATGACGCGACCATGGCCGCGAGCCTTGCCGCCGCCGCGGAACTCGGCGCCGAGGCTCTGCCGCTGGCGCCGCCCGAGCCCCTCAACGAAGCCTTCCCGCACGAGGAACCCGTTCATCGTTTGCAATGGGACGATGTGCCCGCCGAACCGCAGGAACCGTCGGTCGAACTGCATCAATCGGCGCAGACTGAGCACGCGCCGTCGGTGCCGACCGAGTTTCCGCGCGACGCCGTCGATGCCTTCGGCAGCCTCGACATGCCGTTGCCACCGCGCGTCGAGTCATCCGCTGACCGCGTGCACGCACCCGCTTCGCTGTCGACGCAACCGGTGGCATCGCCGGAAGCCACGGCGAAACAGTCCGCCCCCGAGCACCACCCGGACGACACACCGCACGTCGCCGATGAGATTGCAGCCGGTACCGCAGGTCACGCGTCCGTCGCCGGCTTGGGCGCCGGTTTCGGTGCCGGCTTTGGCGCGTCCGGCTTCGGCGCGCTGAAGCTCGATTTCGACCTCGAGTTGCCGCCCAGCCCGGCCGAGCCGTTGCCGGCATTTACGCCGGCCGATCTCACCCGCATCGCTCGCAACAAGCTCGATCTGGCTGCCGAGTACATCGAACTTGGCGATCTGTCCGGCGCGCGCGCGCTCATCAACGAAGTGATCGAGACGAACGATCCGGGTACGCGCACCGAGGCCCGCGCGTTGCTCTCGACGCTCGCCCCGTTGTCGTGAAGCGTATCGCTCTAGGCGTCCAGTACGACGGTTCGGCATTTTGCGGTTGGCAGTCGCAACCGCATGGCAACACCGTCCAGGACGAGCTCGAACGGGCGCTGCGTGAGTTCGCGCAGACGCCGGTGCCCACCGTGGTTGCGGGCCGCACCGATACGGGAGTGCATGGCCTCGGCCAGGTCGTGCATTTCGATACCGAACTCGACCGCGCGGACGTTTCCTGGGTTCGCGGCACCAACTCGTTTCTGCCGAAGACGATCTCGGTGCAGTGGGCCAAGCCGATGCCCGACGAGTTCCACGCACGTTTCTCGGCATTCGAGCGGACCTATTACTACGTGCTTTACGTCCATCCGGTGCGCTCGCCGATGCTGGCGACGCGCGCCGGCTGGCTGCATGCGGCGCTCGACGTCGACGCGATGCGGGCCGCCGCCGCTCATCTGATCGGCGAGCACGACTTTTCGGCGTTCCGCTCGTCGCAATGCCAGTCGAAAACGCCGGTCAAGCATCTGTATCAGATCGACGTGCAGCAGAAGGGCGACTTCGTCCATTTCCGTTTTCGGGCGAACGCGTTCCTGCACCATATGGTGCGCAACCTGATGGGCTGTCTCGTCTACATTGGCCGTGGCCGTCGCCCGGTCGAATGGATGGCCGAGGTGCTGGCGAGCCGCGATCGCGAGGTCGCCGCGCCGACCTTCATGCCCGACGGCTTGTATCTGGCGCAGGTGGGCTATCCTGAGCAATTCGCCGTGCCCGCGCCGCAGACGGGCAGCGTGCCGTGGAGTACCGTATGGACCGAGCAGGCGCAAACATGAAATCAACTGAAAACTTCGCGAACGAATCCAATACCGGTGTGGACCAGCAGGCCATGCCGCATCGCACGCGCATCAAGCTGTGCGGCCTGTCGAAGCCGGAAGACGTGGCCCACGCGATCAACCTCGGCGCCGATGCGATCGGCCTCGTGTTTTACCCGCCGAGCCCGCGTTCGGTCAGCGTCGCGCAGGCCGTCGAGCTGGTGCACGACGTGCCGCCGTTCGTCTCGGTGGTCGGCCTTTTCGTCAACGCTACGCCGGACTGGATTCGCGAAGTGGTGAGCAACGTCGGGCTCACGCTCTTGCAGTTTCACGGCGACGAGACCGCGGAGCAGTGCGAATCGCTTGCCGGCGTTGCGGGTTTGCCTTGGTTGCGTGCGTTACGCGTTGCGGCGGATACTCAGCCGGCCGATTTGGTAAAATCGGCTCTTAGCTATTCAGCAGCCAGCGGCCTTCTGTTCGACACCCATGTCGAAGGATACGGCGGCGGCGGGAAGGTCTTCGATTGGTCACTTATTCCAGCAGGGCTCGCGCGTCGGGCCGTTTTGAGTGGTGGGTTGAGCGCGCAAAACGTCAGTGATGCGATCCATCGCGTGCGCCCGTACGCGGTCGATGTCTCGAGCGGCATCGAAACGCCGGGCGCCAAGGGCGTGAAAGATCACGCCCGGATGGCGGCGTTCGTACGCGCAGTGCGCGCAGCGGACGCTGAATGATTCCGGCGCCGCGATGCTCTCGCACGAGAGCCGCGCGCCACACTGAGAAGAGTGATCACCATGTATAACTTGCCTGACGAAAGAGGCCATTTCGGCCAATTTGGCGGCTCGTTCGTCGCTGAAACGCTGGTTCACGCGCTCCACGAATTGCGCGAAGCCTACGAGAAATACCAGAAAGACCCCGACTTCGTCGCCGAATACGAGCGCGAACTGAAGTATTTTGTTGGCCGTCCGTCGCCGATTTACCACGCACAGCGCTGGAGCGAGATGCTCGGCGGCGCGCAGATCTTCTTCAAGCGTGAGGATCTGAATCACACCGGTGCGCACAAGATCAACAACGTGATCGGCCAGGCGCTGCTCGCCAAGCGCATGGGCAAACCGCGCGTGATCGCGGAAACCGGCGCCGGTCAGCACGGCGTGGCCACGGCCACCATCGCCGCGCGTTTCGGCATGGAATGCGTGGTCTACATGGGTGTCGAAGACGTGCGCCGCCAGGCCGCCAACGTCTACCGTATGAAACTGCTCGGCGCGACCGTCGTGCCAGTCGAATCCGGCTCGCGCACGCTGAAAGACGCGTTGAACGAAGCCATGCGCGACTGGGTGACGAACGTCGAAGACACGTTCTACATTATCGGCACGGTGGCAGGTCCGCACCCGTATCCGATGATGGTGCGCGACTTCCAGCGCGTGATCGGCGACGAATGCAAGGTTCAAATGCCTGCATTGGTCGGCCGTCAGCCGGACGCCGTGATCGCGTGTGTTGGCGGCGGTTCGAACGCTATGGGTATCTTTTACCCGTATATTGACGACACATCGGTGAAGTTGATCGGCGTGGAAGCGGCTGGCGACGGCATCGAAACCGGCCGCCACGCTGCTTCGCTGATTGGCGGAAGTCCCGGCGTGCTGCACGGCAACCGCACCTATCTGCTTCAGGATGAAGACGGGCAGATCATCGAGACGCATTCGGTCTCAGCGGGCCTCGATTATCCGGGCGTCGGTCCTGAGCACGCGTGGTTAAAAGAGAGCAAGCGCGCGGAATATGTCGGCATCACCGACGAAGAAGCGCTCAAAGCGTTTCACGACTGCTGCCGCATCGAGGGGATTATTCCGGCGCTGGAATCCAGCCATGCGCTGGCCTATGCCGCAAAACTCGCGCCGACGCTGCCGAAGGATAAATACCTTCTGGTCAATCTGTCGGGCCGCGGCGACAAGGACATGCATACGGTCGCCGAGCGATCGGGCATTCAGTTCTGAGCGCCGCGACGATGCGTGACGAGTTCGACGAGCCGCAGCCGGCAATTGAAACTACGCCGGCCGCCGATATCCCGGCGGCCGAGGCGCCTGCACTGCTGTTGCCGCAGGTGCCCGCCGGCATTCAGCTGTTGAACCGCGATTTTCTGTCCGATGTAGCGAACATTCCCGACGGGTCGATCGACCTGATCCTGTGCGATCCGCCTTATGGGCTCGGCAAGGATTACGGCAACGACTCCGACATGCGTACGGGCGAAGACTTTCTCGCCTGGACGCGTGGCTGGCTCGAGCTGGCTATTCCGAAGCTCAAGCCGTCGGGTTCGCTCTACATTTTCTGCACGTGGCAGTACGCGCCGGAAATCTTCAGCTTCCTGAAGACAAAACTCACGATGATCAACGAAATCATCTGGGACCGGCGTGTGCCGAGCATGGGCGGAACGGTGCGCCGTTTTACCTCGGTGCATGACAACATCGGCTTTTTCGCGGTGTCGAAGGATTACTTCTTCGATCTCGATCCCGTTCGCATCCCGTACGATGCCGCCACGAAGAAGGCGCGTTCGCGTAAATTGTTCGAAGGCAGTAAGTGGCTCGAGGTTGGCTATAATCCAAAGGATGTCTGGTCGGTTTCGCGTCTGCATCGGCAACATGCCGAGCGCGTCGCGCATCCCACCCAGAAGCCTCTGGAAATTGTCGAGCGGATGGTGCTGGCAAGTTGTCCGAAGGGCGGCCGCGTGCTCGACCCTTTCATGGGCAGCGGCACCACCGCAGTCGCTTGCGCCCGACAGCAGCGCGAATTCGTCGGCTATGAGATCAATGAAAGTTACTGCACGATCGCGCGTGAGCGGGTCAGCGCTGCTGCCGCTCCGCCGGTGGCGCGCCGGGTCAAAGCCAAAACTCAACGGCAGACCGAAGTGCAATGAGCACGCTGCGCGGTAACTCAATTCGAGAATATTCCATGTCCCGTATCAAGAACACGTTTGCTGCGCTGTCCGCCCAAGGCAAGAAAGGCCTGATTCCGTTTATGACGGCCGGCGACCCGGATCCTGCCCGTACGGTCGAATTCATGCATGCGCTCGCCGCCGGCGGCGCGGATGTGATCGAACTCGGCGTGCCGTTTTCCGACCCGATGGCCGATGGCCCGGTGATCCAGCAGTCGTCGGAGCGCGCATTGGCGCACGGTGTGACGCTGCGCCGCGTGATCGCCGACGTCAAACGCTTCCGCGAAACCAACGACACGACGCCCGTCGTGCTGATGGGCTACGCGAATCCGATCGAGCGCATGGGCGCCGAGGCTTTCGCAAAGGCCGCCAAGGAAGCTGGCGTGGACGGCGTGCTGGTTGTCGACTACCCGCCCGAAGAGTGTGCTAACTTCGCCGAACAGATGCGATCTGCCGGCATCGACCCGATTTTCCTCCTTGCGCCCACGTCCACCGACGAGCGTATCGCGGAAGTCGGCAAAATTGCCAGCGGCTACGTCTACTATGTGTCGTTGAAAGGGGTGACCGGAGCGGCGAATCTGGACGTTTCCAGCATCGCGAGTAAAATCCCGGCCATCAAGTCGCGCGTCCCCTTGCCGGTGGGCGTCGGTTTCGGCATTCGTGACGCGCAAACCGCGCGTTCGGTGGCCGAAGTTTCCGATGCCGTCGTGATCGGCAGCCGTATCGTGCAATTGCTGGAACAAGCGGCGCCCGACACCGCCGCCGAGACGCTCACGCGTTTCGTCGCCGAGGTGCGCGAGGCGCTGGATAGCATCGCGACTGCCCGATAACAGTTAATTTTTGTCTTCTGTAGTGTGAGCGGCGGGCTTGTCCCGCCGTTTGCGCGATCGTAGACCCCAGAAGGATTCAATATGAGCTGGCTCGATAAACTGCTGCCGCCGAAAATCAAACAAACCGACCCGAAGAACCGCAAGGGGATTCCGGAAGGCCTGTGGATCAAGTGCCCGTCGTGCGAAGCGGTGCTGTACCGCAACGACGTCGAGGCCAATCTGCACGTTTGCCCGAAGTGCGATCATCACATGCGCATCGGCGCGCGTGAGCGGCTCGACGGCCTGCTCGATCCGGAAGGTCGCTACGAAATCGGCCAGGAAATCGTCCCGGTCGACGCGCTCAAGTTCAAAGACAGCCGCAAGTACCCGGATCGTCTGAAAGAAGCCATGGACGACACCGACGAAACCGACGCAATGGTCGTCATGGGCGGTGCGATTCATACGCTGCCGGTGGTGGTGGCCTGCTTCGAATTCTCGTTCATGGGCGGCTCGATGGGCTCGGTGGTCGGCGAGCGCTTCGCGCGCGGCGCTCAGAACGCGCTCGAGCAGAAGGTGCCGTTCATCTGCTTTACCGCATCGGGCGGCGCGCGGATGCAGGAAAGCCTGTTGTCGCTGATGCAAATGGCGAAGACCACGGCCATGCTGACCAAGCTTGCCGAAGCCAAGCTGCCGTTCATCTCCGTGCTGACCGATCCGACCATGGGCGGCGTGTCGGCCAGTTTCGCGTTTCTCGGCGACGTGGTGATCGCAGAGCCGAAGGCGCTGATCGGCTTTGCCGGCCCGCGCGTGATCGAACAAACCGTGCGCGAGAAGCTGCCGGAAGGTTTCCAGCGCGCCGAGTTCCTGCTCACGAAGGGTGCGATCGACATGATCGTCGACCGCCGCAAGCTGCGTGAAGAAATCGCTCAATTGATGGCGCTGTTGAGCCATCAGCCGGCTGACGCGGTGGCGTAAGCCGGCTGCGCGGTGGAGTGGCGCGCTTTGTCGAGCGCGCCCGCCGTCAAAAAAAGCAGTAAAAATAGCGCGCCGCGTGAGGGATCAAGCGGCGCGCTGTCATTTCCGGGATAATTATGGTCTCGCAACGCAGCGCCGGTTGCCGACGAAGGCCGGCGCAGGCGCTGAGTTTCCGCGCATAAACCGCCTCAGAGACTAGGCTCTGGCCGCAGCCGCAGCCGCAGCCGCAGCCGCAGCCGCAGCCGCAGCCGACCGCTCGCGGCGCACATTCGCAATACTGCCAAATCGATTCACTCGCGATTCACCCGATGACCACATTCCCCACCCTCGACGCGTGGCTCACGCACCTCGAATCCGCGCATCCGGTCGGCATCGACATGGGTCTCGCTCGAATCACCCAGGTGCGCGACGCCATGCAATTGTCGTTCGCGTGCCCGGTCATCACGGTCGGCGGCACGAATGGCAAGGGTTCCACGTGCGCGATCCTCGAATCCATTCTGCTGCGCGCGGGGTTCACGGTCGGCTGCCACACGTCGCCACATCTGCTGTCGTTTAATGAACGTGCTCGGGTGAACGGCCAAATGGCCTGCGACGCGGATCTGCTGCCGCACTTCGAGGCCGTCGAAACGGCTCGGCTGAGCCTCGCCGAACCGGTCACGCTCACCTACTTCGAATTCACGACGCTGGCGATCATGAGCCTGTTCGCTTCGCGCGGCCTGGATGCGGTGATCCTTGAAGTCGGCCTGGGCGGCCGCCTCGACGCGGTCAATATCCTCGATACGGATTGCGCGATCATCACCAGCATCGATATCGATCACACGGACTATCTCGGCGATACGCGAGAGAAAATTGCCTTCGAAAAAGCCGGCATTTTCCGGCCGGGCAAGCCGGCGATCTGCGCGGACCCGGTGCCGCCGCAATCGCTGATCGATTACGCTGAAAAAATCGGCGCGGAATTGTGGCTGTTCGGCCGCGATTTTCGATACGAAGGCCAGGCAGGCAGCGAACGCCAGCAATGGAGCTACGTCGGCCCGACCATGCGGCGTTCGGCGCTGGCCTATCCGGCGCTGCGCGGCGCGAATCAGTTGATCAACACGTCAGCGGCGCTTGCCGGTCTCGAAGCGCTGCGTGACCGTTTGCCGGTGTCGGCCCAGGACATCCGCCTCGGCCTCGCGAATGTAGAGCTGCCTGGGCGTTTCCAGGTGCTGCCGGGCAAACCTGCCATCGTGCTCGATGTCGGTCACAATCCGCACGCGGCCGCCGTGCTGACGCAAAACCTCGGGAACATGGGCTTCTTCCCGTACACGTACGCGGTGTTCGGCGCAATGCGCGACAAGGACATAGCCGGCGTACTGGCGCACCTGAAAGGCGAAATCGACCATTGGTGCGTAACCGATTTGCCGACGCCGCGGGCGGCGTCAGCGGAAGAGCTCGAAACGGCATTGCGCGAGCAGGGCGTGGGCGAGGGCGCCGACAGCAGCGTGACGCGCTACGCCACACCAGCAGAGGCTTTCCAAGACGCGCTAAAACGAGCGTCAGAGAATGATAGAATCGTGGTTTTCGGCAGTTTCTATACGGTAGCAGGCGTCATGGCCTACCGTAAATCGCAGCAACACTGAACGGGCGCCAGGCTCGAACCAAGCGATTCATGGGAATTTTCTCGTTCGGCAAGAAAGACGACGCGCCCAACCGGCGCGGCGCAAATACCAGTTCCACCCGGGCCGCCCGTGGCGAGCGCGTGGAGCGGCGAACCCGCCGCACGGAGCGCACCGTCGACGCCGATGCGATGCTGCTCGACCCTACGTTGCCGGAAAAGCAGCGTGCGCGTCGCCGCCTCGTGGGCGCGATCGCAATGGTCGTGGCCGCGGTCGTCATCTTGCCGATGGTGCTGGACTCGCACCCCAAGCCCGTCACAGACGACATCTCCATCGACATTCCAAGCCGTCCCGCGCCGAAGCTCGCCAAAGCCGAGGAAGACACGCAGGCCGGTGTAGCACCCGACAATCCCACGCCAGACTCAGCACTCGCCGCATCCGGTCTCGCGCCGGCCACGGCAGCAGCCAAGCAAGCCCAACCTGGCGTCACGAAACAATCGAGCGCGGAAGCAAACGCCGCGGCAGCCTCCGCGGTCAAGCCGGCGACGAAACCGCAGGCGCCGTCCGTTGCTGCCAACACCACGCCGGCGGCGCCCGCAGCGCCAGCCAAGCCGGCCAAGCCTCCGGTTACGCATAACGCCGCGACCGTTCCGGCGCCGACCGCTCAGGCCACGAGTTCCGACGACACGAACACGGCCGCCAGCGCGGACGCGAATTCCGGCACGCCGGCCTCGCCGGCTGGCAGCCGTTTCGCCGTGCAACTCGGCGCGTTCGCGAACGACGCCAACGCGCGAAACTGGGCTGCCAAGTTGAAAGCGGCAGGTGTGCCCACATATACCGAACATCGGAAGCAGGCAGACGGCTCCACGCTTACGTTACTGCGGGCCGGCCCGTTCGCCGACCGTGCAGCGGCTAGCGCCGCCATTGCAAAGGTTCGCGAGGCCGGCTTGATGTCGGGCGCGAACAGCGGCGCCGCACAGTAAGTCGGCGATGTTCACTGCCTTCGACTACGCTGTAATGGCGGTGATCGGTTTGTCGGCGTTGCGCGGCACATGGCGCGGGTTTTTGTCCGAGATATTCGGGTTGATCGGCTGGATCGCGGCATTTTTCATTGCTTGCCGCTTTGTCGGTTACGTCGTGCCGTTTATCCCGTCCACTTGGCCGGGCGGCGCGTTGACCCAGTGGCTGCTGGCGTTCGCGCTGGTGGTGATCGGTGTGGTGCTGGTGGCGAGCGTGCTGAACGCCCTCTTGAGCCGCATCGTGCAGGCAACCGGCTTGAGCGGCGTGGACCGCTCGCTCGGTTTGATGTTCGGCCTCGTGCGCGGGGTCATTCTGGTGCTGATTCTGGTCGCCCTGGCTGGCTTGACCGAACTGCCCCAACAGGAATTCTGGCGCAACGCCTTGCTTCGGCCCTATGCGGTCGAGGGCGTGCACGTAATGAAACCGCTGCTTCCCGAGACGCTTGCTGCCTACGTCCGAGTGTGACGATCAGGCGAGTGATGAGGGAAACGCAGCAGGACTCCGGCGCAAACCGGCTGCCGTTAAGTTCGGTCGCGTAACTTGCATACGCTCCGAAGCAGGTCCCCTCGGGGACTCCGTTGCAGGCAGCGGTCGCCATGACGAATTTCGTACCTTTGAAGGACATGCCATGTGCGGCATCGTAGGCGTAGTTTCCCACTCTCCGGTCAATCAGCTGATCTATGACAGCCTGCTGCTTCTGCAGCATCGCGGTCAGGACGCCGCCGGCATCGCGACAGCGAACGGCAGCAATTTCCACATGCACAAGGCCAACGGCATGGTGCGCGACGTGTTCCGCACGCGCAACATGCGCAGCCTGCCCGGCACGACCGGTATCGGCCAGGTCCGCTACCCGACCGCTGGTTCCGCGTCGAGCGAAGAAGAAGCCCAGCCGTTCTACGTGAACGCGCCGTTCGGCATCATCCTCGCGCACAACGGCAATCTGACCAACTGGCAGCAGCTGAAAGATGAGATGTTCCGCATCGATCGCCGCCACATCAATACCAATTCCGACACGGAAGTGATGCTCAACGTGCTCGCGCACGAACTGCAGCTCTCCAGCTCGGGCCTGCAACTCGATCCGGCCGCGCTGTTCAACGCCGTGTCGGGCGTGCATCGCCGGGTGCGCGGTTCGTACGCAATCGTGTCGCTGATCGCGGGCTACGGCCTGCTGGGTTTCCGTGACCCGTTCGGCATCCGCCCGCTGTGCCTCGGCAAGCAGGAAACGGCCGAAGGCGTCGAGTGGATCCTGGCGTCGGAATCGGTGGCGATCGAAGGTATCGGCTTTGAATTCGTGCGCGACGTGGCGCCGGGCGAAGCGGTTTTCATCGACATCGAAGGCAATCTGCACTCGCAGCAATGCGCGACGAACCCGAGCCTGAACCCGTGCATTTTCGAACTCGTGTATCTCGCGCGTCCGGACTCGGTGCTCGACGGCGTGCCGGTCTACAACGTGCGCCTGCGCATGGGCGACTACCTCGCGGAGAAGATCAAGCGCGAACTGCCTGACGTTCCAATCGACGTCGTGATGCCGATTCCCGATTCGTCCCGTCCGGCCGCGATGCAGGTCGCGAAGAAGCTGGGCGTGGAATACCGTGAAGGCTTCTTCAAGAACCGTTACGTCGGCCGTACCTTCATCATGCCGGGCCAGGCTGTGCGCAAGAAGTCGGTGCGCCAGAAGCTGAACGCCATGGGCATCGAATTCAAGGGCAAGAACGTGCTGATCGTCGACGACTCGATCGTGCGCGGCACCACGTCGCACGAAATCGTGCAGATGGCGCGCGACGCCGGCGCGAACAAGGTGATCTTCGCTTCGGCGGCGCCGCCGGTGAAGTTCCCGAACGTCTACGGCATCGACATGCCCACGCGCGGTGAACTGGTCGCCCACGGCCGCTCGGACGACGAAGTCGCGCGCATGATCGGCGCGGACCATCTCGTTTATCAGGACGTCGATGCGCTGAAGCAGGCAGTGCGCGATATCAACCCGGCGCTGAAGGAATTCGAAGCGTCGTGTTTCGACGGCAACTACGTGACCGGCGACGTCACTACCGAGTACCTCGACCGCATCGAGACCGCGCGTCTCGCGCCGTCGTCGCAGTCGGATCGCGACGCCGCGAGCGAAGCGATCGACGGTGGCGCGCCGGCCCGTTCGCAACTGCATCTGCAACTGTCGGTGGGTTGAGCGCGGCCTGAACGATGCCGCTCGCGGCGTGGCACGCTGCACGCCACGCCGCGAGCGTGTTAGCATGATACCTTGCGTCGATTTGAACTCAGCTTGCGGACGCGGGGCAACCCGAAACAGCTAAAGCGAATGGTGGACAAGCCGCATTCATCTACCTCCGCTCCAGCTTTCCCCCGCACATGAAGCCCGCTTATGCCGACGCAAAAGCGGGCTTTTTTGTCGCTGCCGTTCGGTAGCACGAGCGTCTCCCGTACGTGGGACGCACACGCCGAACGCAGCCATGGAACATTGGAAACCAGAACCAACATGGACGACTCCCTAAACTTCGATACGCTGGCAGTCCGCTCGGGCACGGTGCGCAGCGATTTCAACGAACATTCGGAAGCGATTTTCCTGACCTCGAGCTTCGTATTCGCGAGTGCCGCGGACGCCGCCGAAAAATTCAAGAATTCCGAAGACAACTACACCTATTCGCGCTTCACGAATCCGACCGTCTCGATGTTCCAGGATCGCCTGGCCGCGCTCGAAGGCGGCGAAGCCTGCATGGCGACGGCGTCGGGCATGGCCGCGATCATGTCCGTGGTGATGTCGGCGTTGCAGGCAGGCGACCATCTGGTGAGTTCGCAGGCGCTGTTCGGCTCGACGCTCGGCATGTTCTCGCAGATCTTCAGCAAGTTCGGCATCACGACAACGTTCGTCGATCCGACCGATCTGGACGCATGGAAGAACGCCGTGCGCCCGGAGACGAAGATGTTCTTCCTCGAAACACCGTCGAATCCGCTGACCGAAGTCGCCGACATCGAAGCGATCAGCAAGATCGCCAAGGCGTCGAACGCGATTTTCGTGGTCGATAACTGCTTCTGCAGCCCGGCCTTGCAACAGCCGCTGAAACTCGGCGCGGACGTCGTGATGCATTCGGCCACCAAGTTCCTCGACGGTCAGGGTCGCGTGCTGGGCGGCGCGCTGGTCGGCTCGAAGCAGTTCATCATGGAAAAGGTGTTTCCGTTCGTGCGTAGCGCCGGGCCGACGCTCTCCGCGTTCAACGCGTGGGTGCTGCTCAAAGGCATGGAAACGCTGTCGCTGCGCGTTGAAAAGCAGTCGGCGAATGCACTCGAAATTGCGCGCTGGCTGGAGACGCATCCGGCTGTGAATCGTGTGTTCTATCCGGGGCTGGAATCGCATCCGCAGCACGCGCTGGCCATGCGGCAGCAGAAGGCGGGCGGCGCGATCCTGTCGTTCGAACTGAAGGGCGACACGCCCGAGCAGATGCGCGCGAATGCATGGCGAGTGATCGACAACACGAAGATCTGCTCGATCACCGGCAACCTCGGCGATACGCGTACCACCATCACGCATCCGGCGACGACCACGCACGGTCGTGTGACGCCGGAAGCGCGCGCGGCGGCCGGTATTAGCGAAGGTTTGATCCGTCTGGCGGTCGGTCTGGAAAACGCCGGCGATATCCGGGGCGATCTGGAGCGCGGTCTGGCGGGTTGAACGACGATGTGAGCGTAATGCTCGATGCGGGACAGGCGGGCCGCTCTGCCTGGCGGCTCGCGCAGTGAATAGGCGCGCTGAGACTCGGTGTGGTGAGGCTCAGTGTGTTGAAACTCAGAGCAGTAGAACTTAGCGCGGTAAGACCCAGCGCAGTAAGACTCGTCGCGCTAAGACTCAACGCGGTACGCCGCCACGCGTGAAGACCCAGCGCGCTAAGACGCCACGCCGCAGAACCCGGCGCAGCAAACTCCACCGCGCTAAAAACTCAATGGCGCAACGCGCGCCATTGACCGGGCGCCAGCCCGAAACGCCGCGTGAACGCGTGCGTATACGCGCTCTGATCGCCGAAGCCGATATCCAACGCGATATCGGTCAACGAAAGGCGCGGATCGGCGAGCAATGTGAGCGACGTATCCAGACGCAGACGCTGCAAATAGCGATGCGGCGTTTCGCCGAAGGCCTCGATAAAAAGCTGATGAAAGCGCCGCATACCGAACCCGCAATGGGCGGCAAGGTCGGCGATCCGCAGAGGCTCTGATAAATGCGCGCGCAACCAGCGGTCAATACGCGCAAAGTCGAGACCGGCGCCGGCCGCCTGGGCGCCCGCCGTCGTGCCCGCGTCTGTCACTAGCGCGGCGCCGAGGCGTGCTGCTGCGTCCCAATGAAAACGTCGTGTGTCCAGATCGTCGCCTTGAGCGCCGCCGGTGGCGTGCGCGGCGATGCGATGTACAAGCTGCGTCAGCGAGGCGTCCACCGTGACGGCCCGCGCGCGGTCGAACAGCCGTTCCGGCACAGCGAGCGACGACGCCGGCAAGTCCAGAACCAATTGCCGGTTCTCGCCGATGCCCGCGTAATCGTGTCGCGCGCCTGCCGGGATGAGCCACGCGGAGCCGGCGTCGATCTGGTGCGCGACGCCGTCTACCGCCATTACCATCGCGCCGTCGAGTCCCAGCACGACCTGATGAAAATCGTGCACGTCCGACGCTTCGATTGCGCCGTAGCGGCGCAATGAAACGCTAGGTGCGGTAACGGCGGCGTGACTCATAGACGAGACGGTGCGCGGCAACAGAACGGCGAAAAAACTTAGACGCCGAGCAGTTCGACTTCGAATACGAGCGTCGCATTCGGCGGAATCACGCCGCCTGCCCCGCGCACGCCGTAGCCGAGTTGCGGCGGGATGGTCAGCTTGCGGGTGCCGCCGACCTTCATGCCTTGCACGCCTTCGTCCCAGCCCTTGATGACCATGCCGCCGCCCAGCACGAAAGCGAATGGGTCGTTGCGGTCCTTGCTCGAATCGAACTTCTGACCATCGGTCAGCCAGCCGGTGTAGTGAACGCTGACGGTCTTGCCGGCCACTGCCTCGGCGCCGGTGCCTTCAACGATGTCTTCGTACTTCAAACCGGATTCGGTAGTCACAGTCGACATGTGTCGCTCCTTAGATCAAAAACGTAAAAACCGACATTGTAGGCGTGTTGACGTCGCGTCGCCCAGGAATGCCGCGTGGCACGCGGATTGCGTGAACACTGGTCGTCCGGCCAAGCTGATCGCGCCGGATCGCGTGCCTATAATGGGGCTTCTTTCAATCATCATGCACCGCCTGAGAGGGCTCGATCGTGACAACGTCTTCAACCGGAAATGCTGGCGCAAATCTGGTGCCTTCCGGCTTCGCCGTCTCCGAACGCACCGCGCATCTGCGCGCTGAAACCGCGCTGTTCATGCGTGACCATGTGTTGTCACTGGTGTCGCACGACCTGCGTGGTCCATTGAATGCCATTCATAGCTGGGCCTACGTGCTGGAGCGCAAGCTCGACGCGAACGACCCCAACGCGCAACGCGCCGTCACCGGCATTCGTAATGGCGTGGACCAGCAGGTCAAGCTGCTCGAGACGATCGTGGACGCCACGCGCGCCGAAACCAAATCCCTGGCGCTTGCCTACGCGCCATTTTCCCTGCATCCGTTACTCGATGAGACCGCCGAAGAAGTCCGCTCGGGCCTCGCTCGCGCGCGCGGCGTGGAAGTCACGGTCGATTCGCAACTTGCCACCCAGCAGCTCAATGGCGACCGCGAACGCCTCGCGGCCGCGCTGTGGCTGATGCTTACGTTCGCGGTCGAAACGAGCGCGGAAGGCGCCACGGTCACGCTAGTCACGAAAGCGGATACGAGCGCATGGCACGCCAGCGTCGCCTACGAAACCAACAGCGCCGCGTTGGAAGCCCCCTCCCTGCCGCATGTTCTCGAAGCGTTTGCCCGCAAGCAGGCGCGCGAACCGCGCGAAGCGAAGCGGATCGCGTGGGTGCTCGCGCTGTGCAAGCGCATTGCGGAAGCGCACGGCGGCAGTTTCGAGCAAGGCGACGCGACCGACGGCACCACGGCCACGCTCGCGCTGCGCGTCCCGCTGCACGCAACGGCTGCGAAATGAGCGGTTCGACATAGCTGCGTGCTCCGCGCGAAAAGTTTTCACCGAGCTTTCACCCTCTATACTGACAACTTTTGTTGCCGGAGCCTTTCGCTTTGATCCAGGTTGTCGCCCTTATCGGTGCGTTGTTTCTCGTCGCCCTCAACGGTTTCTTTGTTGCCGCTGAATTCGGACTCGTCAAACTGCGGCAGACGCGCGTGCAAAGCCTTGCCACCAAACACGGCATGCGCGGACGTCTGCTGGGCAAGGTGCACGGACGCCTCGACGCTTACCTCTCCGCATGTCAGCTCGGCATCACGCTGGCGTCACTCGGGCTTGGCTGGATCGGCGAGCCCGCGTTCGCGGAATTGCTCACGCCGGTTTTCAGCCTTCTGGGCGTCGAATCGGAGAAACTGATCCACGGCATCTCGCTCTTCTTCGCGTTCTCCTGCATTTCGTTTCTGCACATCGTGGTGGGCGAACTCGCGCCGAAGTCGCTGGCGATTCGC
Organism: Paraburkholderia sp. RL17-381-BIF-C; assembly: GCF_046026435.1. Taxonomy (NCBI): domain Bacteria; kingdom Pseudomonadati; phylum Pseudomonadota; class Betaproteobacteria; order Burkholderiales; family Burkholderiaceae; genus Paraburkholderia; species Paraburkholderia sp. RL17-381-BIF-C. Next base: position 22,867 of record NZ_JARESX010000006.1, read on the forward strand.
GAGGCGGAGAAGGTCTCGCTATGGGCCGCCACGCCGCTGTACGGCTTTTATTGGGCCATGTATCCGGCGATCTGGGTGCTCAATACGAGCGCCAACGCCGTGCTCAAACTGGCCGGGCTCGACGCCGATCACGGCCACGACTCGCACTATTCGACCGACGAACTCAAGCTGATCCTGCGCGGCCGGCGCGCCAACGTCGCGACTGAGTTGGGTTCGCCGGACGGCGCCTACAGCCAGGACGAGTGGAACACGATCGCGCACTCGCTGGATTTTTCGCGTATGACCGTATCGGACCTCATGCGTCCGGCCTACGAGATGATCGGCCTGCGCCGTGATCTGCCGTTGCGCGAAAACATGCAGGTGGTGGCGCGGCACCGCTTCAGCCGCTATCCGCTGTTCGAAGACGCATCCGGCGAACGCGTGGCCGGCATGATCCATTTGAAGGACTTGCTGTTGGCCCGCCACGCGGGCAGCACGCTCGACGATCTCTCCAAATACGCGCGCCCGGTGCAGTACGTCACGCCGGATTTGCCGGCGCTCGAACTGTTTCGACGCTTCCGCAAGGGCGCGCCGCACTTCGCGCTGGTCGGCCATAAGCGCGAGAAGCCAATCGGTTTTCTGACACTCGACAATCTGCTGGGTGCACTGGTCGGCCAGATCCACGACGAATTCCGTCAGGGCGACGCCGACTGGACCCGCATGGACGACGGCACCTTGATGGGCAAGGGCAGCTTGCCGGTGGTGTCGCTGGAACGTGCGTTGGGCATCGACATCGACGAAGGCAAGGCCGAATCGGTCGGCGGCCTCGTCATTCAGGCGCTCAACGATCTGCCCACCGAAGGGCAGCGAATCGAGTTCGACCGCTTCGACGTGGTGGTCAAGAAGATGAAAGGGCCGCGTATCGTGCTCGTGCGCGTCTATCCGAAAACTTTCGACGACGAAGGCGGTTAACGCGCAATAGCGCCGCCCGTGACTCAGCGAAAGGCGGTATCCGAAGGCGCGCGCCGCAGCGTCGCGCAGGTAGAATTGGCGTCCACACCATTGGGGGCGACATGGGATATCTGCTGGTGCTGTGCGTCGGATTGCTGGCCGGCACATTGAGCGGCGTGGTCGGCACCGGCTCGTCGATGATGTTGATGCCTGTCCTCGTGATGCTGTTCGGTCCGCAAAAGGCAGTGCCCATCATGGCGATCGCGGCAATCATGGGCAACTTCGGCAAGGTTCTCGCGTGGTGGCGCGAGATCGACTGGCGTGCGTGCGGCGCCTACTGTGTGACCGCCGTGCCGGGTGCGGCACTGGGCGTGCGCACGCTGCTCGCGTTGCCGCCGCACGCGGTCGAAATTGCGTTGGGCTTGTTCTTTGTCGCCATGGTGCCCACGCGGCGTTGGCTCGCGCGGCGCGCCATCAAGTTCTCGTTGTGGCAGCTTTCCCTGATTGGTGGCGCGGTGGGTTTTCTCACCGGGATCGTCGTGTCTACCGGCCCGATTACGGTACCTGTTTTCATGTCCTATGGTCTCGTGAAGGGCGCTTTCCTTGCGACCGAAGCGGCGGGCTCGCTGACCGTCTATGCCGCCAAAGTCGCGGTTTTCAATCATTTCGGCGCTTTGCCTTTACACGTGGTGATCGATGGCCTGATCACCGGCTCCGCGTTGATGGCCGGCTCGTTTGCCGCTCGGACAATCGTGGTTCGGATGAGTCCCACGACGTTCAAACTGGTGGTCGACGGGTTGATGCTGTCGTCGGGGCTGTCGCTGCTTTGGGCGGCGGGGCGCTAGGCCCGGCAGACAGCTTCCGAAAATCACGCCGCTTGCGCTTCTGCCTCCGATAAAAGACCCATAAGAAAGGAGGTTTGAGCGCGTCCGCTCAAACCTCCTTCGCTCTGCCAATCTCGCGGATCAACTGCGTGGCACGCCGTCCTCCACCAATACCGCGATCGGCATGGCGCCCAATGCATCGCGCAGATACAACAGTCCGTTCTCATCGACCTTGGGCGCCGCGGGGCTTAGCCAATCGAACAGCGCTCTCGCGGACAGATCGGGCGGCATCTCTACCGCCGTGTTCTCCCATTTCTCGGGATCGACCATCGGTAAATCGCCTTTCTCGCCGAGCAAACCGGCAGCGAGCCGGCTCGCCACCACCACGGCCCACGCATTGCCATGGCGGCGCGCAAACGCGATCACATTCGACGCATGCTTGCCGCGCACGGCGAGCGGCAGATATTCGCTGTGGCTCAGCAACTCGGGCAAATGCGCCCGCAACGCCAGCACGCGTTGCACCACCGCGAGTTTCACGCGTCCGTCATGCCAACTCGACAGGAATTCGGACGGCGGCGTTTGCGCGAGCCATGCCTCGCGTTTGGCGAAATCGACAGGCCGCCGGTTGTCCGGATCGACCAGACTGAAGTCCCACAACTCGGTGCCCTGATAAAGATCGGGAATCCCAGGCGACGCCAACCGCAACACCGTCTGCTGCAAGCTATTGAGCGCACCGGCGCGGCCGATTCGCGCGACGAACGCGGACAATTCCTTCAGGAATCCGTCACGCCGCTGCGGCGCCAGGATGTCGAACAGGAACTCACGGCAGGCAGCTTCGTAGGCTTCGTCCGGGGCGAGCCAGTTGGTTTGCAGCTTGGCTTCGCGCAACGCCTTCAATTGCCACTGCGCGACGCGTTCGGCCAGTTCCTTCACGCCGGCTTCGTCGTCCGGTTGCAGGTCGGGCGGCCAGCAACCCACCAGCGTTTGATACAGCATCGCTTCGGCGGCGGGGCCGGGCGCCCAGTCGTAACTCGTGTCCTGGCCGACGCTGCTGACGGGCTTGCTGTCGAGCGCACGACGATGCGGCGCATTCAGCGTGGACCACGCACGCAGCGTCGCGCTCCAGTCTTGCGCGATCTCACTCAAGACAGCGATCCGCGCGCGCACGTCTTCGCCACGTTTGTGATCGTGGGTAGCGGTCGCGAGCATGGCGTGTGGGAAGCGCTGTGATCGCTCCAGATTCGATGCGTGAAACTGTTCGACCGACAACGAGAATTCGCCCGGATCCGCGCCGACTTCGTTGCGCGACAGCAGTCGGCCATAGCGATAGCACGCCGTGTCCTCCACCGCCTTCGCGGCAACCGGCGCCGTCAACTGCGAAAACAGCGTCTGCGCGGTGCGCCGCGCGGAACCGGCATGACTGGGCGGCGCGCCGTTCGGGCTTTGCTGCTGCGGCACGCCGCCTCGTCCGGCTGGCGCTTCTTCGGCGCTGCCGCCAAGCCACGCATTCACGCGTTCGAGTGCGACATGGTCCGCGCGCGCAAGCGAGCGTCGCGCGCCCTCCAAGGCCTGCTCGAAATAGACGTTATCCGCCGTGCTGCGCAGACCGTTCTGCGGATAGATTCGATACACCGGAAAGTGCACGACCAGCTCAGTCAGCACACGCCGCAGCGTGGTGAACGTGAAATCGCGCGTGGAGAGCGAATCGCGTGCAATGCGATGCAAGGCACGCGCCGCGCGGTCCAGTTCCGCCGAGAGGTTTTCCGCGAGGATCTTGCGGCGTGCGGCGAGGGCTTCGTCGGCGAAACGCGGGCTGCGGCCAGTCAGTTCGGCCCACGTTTGCGCGAGCGGCTCGGCGCCGGCCGGATCGTGCAGCAGCGCACCCACGTCGTTCATGAAGTCATAGCCGGTCGTGCCGTCCACCGGCCAATCGTCGCGCAGCGGTTCGCCACGTCCGAGAATCTTTTCGACCACCACATACGGCGCGGTGTCGCGCAGTTCAGTGAGGCGCTGCCGCAAACGCTGACAGTATTCACGCGGCTCGGCGAGGCCGTCGACATGGTCGATCCGCAAGCCGTCCACCACGCCTTCCTGATACAGGCGGAAAGGCAGCGCATGCACGGCCTCGAACACTTCGGGCCGTTCCACGCGCACACCGGCGAGCGTCGAGATGTCGAAGAAACGCCGCCAGTTCACTTCGTCGGACGCGGTGCGCCACCACGCAAGGCGGAAATGCTGCCGCTCGATCAGCCGGTGCAGGCGGTCACGCGTCACAGGGTCGCCCGAAGAATACGTTTCGAGTGCGAACTCGATCGCCGTGCCGCCGTTCTGCGCGACGAATTCGCGCAGCATGTCGCGGCCTTCAGCTGCGCGCGGATGATCGGTGGGCTGGGTCGTCAGTCCGTGGAAACGCTCGGCGAGCGCGTTGAGATCGGAGCGGTCGGCGCTTTGCAGGATCGAGGCGTAGTCGGTCGGACACACCGGAAACACGTGCGGTCCGTAGCCGATATAAAAACGCCCCAGGTCGGCGGCGAAATGCAGCGCAATGCGGCCAGCCGCCAGTTCCTCGCCGTACGACGCACCGAGCGTGGGCAGCAGCACCTTGCCGCGCAACGCCGGATCGGGCGAATGCCAGTCCACGTCGAAGTGACGCGCATAAGCGCTGTGACGCCCCCATTCGAGGATATCGAGCCACCATGCGTTGCTGGAGCCGCCAACGCCCATATGGTTCGGCACCGTGTCGATGATCAGCCCCATGTCGTGCGCGCGCAATTTGTCGACGAGGCGTTTCAGGCCCGCCTCGCCGCCGCATTCGGCGCTGACCTGGGTGTAGTCGACGGTGTCGTAGCCATGCATGGAACCCGGTTCGGCCGTGGTGATGGGCGAAGCGTACACGTGGCTGATGCCGAGCGCGGCGAAGTACTCGACGTGCTTCGCGGCATCGTCGAAGGTAAAGCCTCGATGGAACTGGAGGCGAAGCGTGGAGCGCGGGACGGTCATGGCGTATCAGGCTCCGAAGAAGCGTTGGAAGAAGGAACAGAGGCAGTGGCGGCGCGGCGCTCGCGATCGACCGCGAGCAGGCGGTCGCAGAAGGCGTCGTTCTCGAACAGTTCATTGACCGGCAAGGCGACGCGGCGCCGCCAGTTCGGATGCTCGTCGATCGAGCCGGGCAGGTTCGGCTGCTCGACCTGCGCGAGCAGATCTTCGAGCGGGAATGTCACCAGCGGGCCGGGCGTTGCGGCGACGAAGGCGAGCGCTTCGTCCACCGGCGCGTTGTCGGGCGGCGGCGCAGAGACGTGGTGCGCGGCCACGCCGGCCTGCTGGAACGCGCGCCACAACAATGCACGGTCTTTCGCGCGCTCTTCCTGGGCGGCTTCCTCGGGATCGCGGCCGTCGGCGCGCGCCATCGTCTGGCCGATCTTGTTGCGCCATGTAATGTCGCTGCCGCGCCACCAGCCGGCGACGGTCGGCAAATCATGCGTGGTCGTCGTGCCGACTGCATTGCGATCCCAGGCGGCGGGCGGCTTGAACCCTTTGCCGTCGTGCGCGCTCTCGAACCACAGCACACGAATGCCGGCGATGCCGTGCTCTTCGAGCCGCTCGCGAAAGCCGGGCGGCACGGTGCCGAGATCTTCACCAATCACGATGGAGCGATGCCGCCACGATTCGAGTGCGATCAGACGCAGCAAGTCTTCGAGCGGATAGCGCAGATAGGCGCCGTTACGCGCGCTTTCGCCTTCCGGCACGAGCCATAGCCGCCGCAAGCCGAGAATATGATCGATGCGGATGCCGCCGGAATGCGCGAAGGCCGCGCGCAGCATGTCGATAAAGGCGGAGAAGCCCTGCATGCGCATGGCACGCGGGGAGAACGTGGTGAGCCCCCATGCCTGCCCGGCCTGGTTGAACAGGTCCGGCGGTGCGCCGACCGATACGCCTTGCAGCATGTCGTCACGGTAGGACCATGCGTGACTGCCTGCGCTATCGCAGCCGACTGCGAGATCGGCGATCAGCCCGACGGACATGCCGGCATCGCGCGCCGCATGCTGCGCGTGCGACAAGCCCTTGGCGGCGAGCCATTGCAGAAACAGATGGAAATCGACCTCGTGACGATGGGCCTCGGCGAAGGCTTCGACTTCCGGGCTGCGCGGATCGCGCAACGCCTCGGGCCAGTTACGCCAATGTCCATTGCCGCCTTCCTGCGACAACTGCGCCGCCTGCAGCGCTTCGAAGCGTGCGTGATCTTCGAGCGCGCGTCCGGCGCGTTCGCAGAAGCCGTGAAATTCCAGCGCGCGCGCCGTGTTCTGCGCGCGATCGTTCGCGCAGAATTGCTCGTACAGCGCGCGCAAGACCTTCAGTTTCAACACGACCGCGTTCGGCCAGTCGATCAACGGCAGGTCTTCGAGTTTCGACCAGGTGTCGGTGGCCTGCGCGGCTTCGAGCGCGGCGTGGACCGCATTCGCGCCGAACACGGCGGCGGCGTCGATATGCGTGACGTTCAACCACAAACGCGACGACGGCGAGTACGGACTGAAGCGGTTCGGCTCCGCGCTGAACATGGCGTGAGTCGGGCTGACGGCGAGCGCGTGCGCGCCACGCTTCGCGCTTTCAACGGCGATCTGCGCCAGCGCGGAATAATCGCCGATGCCGCCGTCGCCGATCCGGCGCAAGCCGTACAACTGCGCGGCGATGCCCCACAGCGGCGGCGCGGGCGTGTCGTCGCCGGCGTCTTGATCGTGCAGCGTGCGCCAGGCGTCGGCGACGGTGTAGCAGCGTGGCGGCGCGACGGCGAGCGTCACCCGTTGCTCGTTGATCACGAGCGTGTGGTAGCCGGGTTCGTCGATCGGTGCAAGCAAGGCTTCCTCGCCTTTGGGCGCCGTGAACCGGCCGTCGATGATCGAGCCGCTTTCGAGCTCGATCCGATAATGGCTGCCCGACTTGATCGCCGCGGCGGGCAGGGCGATGCCGCGCCCGACTTCCGCGGTCATCAGTGGCGGGAGTTTGCGGCCCGAAAGTTCGGCCTCCAGAGCAGCCGAACTTTGGCGGATTTGCGTAGCGTTGCCGCACGGCAGACCCATCCGCTCGAGCAGCACGGCGAGCGTGGTCTCGGGCACATGTTGCGTCGTATGGTGCGCGTCCTGCCACTCCACCTCGAAGCCGGCGCGCGAGGCGAGAGTGACGATAGTGTCGTGATGGCGTCGGGTTGTCACGCGTGGCGCTCCTGTTGACCCGCGATGCGCGCGTCGTGGTGGATCGCATAGTCGCTGACGTCGCCGGTCAGCCATGCGACGAACGCGTATGCAGGCAAGACCTTGACATCGACCTGTTCGCGCACGCGCGGCGGCGTTTCGAAAATGACTTTGCCGGCTGGCGCCTCGGCCAACGCGACATTCTCTTTCGAGAGGTTCAGCGCAATCGACAACGTCTCGCCGTCGGCGAGTTTCCAGCGGGCAACGAGCGCATTGGCATCGCCGCCGTTCACGGCGGTCAGCACGGTCACGCCGCACGCCTTGCTGTGTTTCAGGCGCGGTGTGATCAGTTTGGCGCGAACCGCCAGCGCGGATTTGTAGAAATGCATCCAGTCGAGCCGGTCTCTCGTTTCGTCTTCGCTGTACTGTGGCGCTTCATCCGGCGCGAACGGCGACGATGCCGCGAACGTCTTTACGTCGTTCGGGTCGGGAATCTGGGCGCGCCGCTTCTCGTCGCTGAACGACGGAAAGCGCGCGAATTCACGGCGCCGTCCTTCGCGAACCGCGTCGGCGAGATCGCCCGTGTAGTCGGTGAAAAACAGGAAGGGTCGCGTCGAGCCGTATTCCTCGTCCATGAATAGCAGCGGGATTTGCGGCGACAGCAGGAGCAGGGCGGTGGCGGCGCGCAACGCTTCGTCCGAGGTCAGTTTGCGCAAGCGCTCGCCGAACGCGCGGTTGCCGATCTGATCGTGGTTCTGCAGGAACATCACGAAAGACGTGGGCGGTAAATGTCCGCTCGCTTCGCCGCGCGGCTTGCCGTCATGAATCGGCGACGCGTCGCCCTGATAGGCAAAGCCTTCCGACAGTACGCGCGCGAGGCGGCGGATAGGCTGGTCCTCATATGCGTGGTAGTAGCCCTCCGTTTCGGCGGTCAGCAGAACGTGCAAGGTGTTGTGCGCGTCGTCGTTCCATTGCGCGTCGAAATGCGTTTCCAGCAGGCTCGCGCTGTTGTGCTCGTTTTCCAGCACCAGATGCACATGCCGGCCGTGCTGCACTTTGGCGCGGATATGATCGGACAATTCACGCAGCCATGCATGGTTGTCGATGGCGTGCACCGCGTCGAAACGCAAACCGTCGATGCGATATTCGTTGATCCAGTACACGGCGTTATCCGTGAAAAAATCGCTCACTTCACTGCGCTCGAAATCGATCGCCGGGCCCCACGGCGTGTGTGTGCCTTCGCGGAAAAACGAGCGGGCGTACTGGTGCAGATAATTGCCGTCCGGTCCGAAGTGGTTGTAAACCACATCGAGGAACACCATCAGGCCGAGGCCGTGTGCCGTGTCTATCAGCGCTTTCAACTCTTCCGGGCGGCCGTAGGCGGAATCAGGCGCATACGGCAGCACGCCGTCATAGCCCCAATTGTGCTTGCCGGGAAAGTCGTTCAGCGGCATCAGTTCGATGGCGGTGACACCGAGCGCGGCGAGCGCAGGCAGGCGCTTCTGCACGCCCGCATAGCCGCCCATGGCGCCAACGTGCAACTCGTACAGCACCGTTTCTTCCCAAGGGCGTCCGTGCCAGCCCGTTTGTTCCCAACGGTACGCGCGCGGATCGATGACTTCGCTCGGTCCATGCACGTCCTGCGGCTGGAAGCGCGATGCCGGATCGGGCACCGCATGTTCGCCGTCCAGCCGGAAGCGGTACAGCGTGCCCGCGCCGCTATCGACGCTTGCTTCGAACCAGCCATTGCCGGCGGGCGTCATGTCGTGCGCGCCTTGGGCGGGTCCGTTCTCGATTTCCACCTGAACCTGCTTGCAGGAAGGCGCCCAGAAGCGAAACCGCGTGCGCGGCTTCGTACCCGCCGCGCCGATGAGTTGCGCGCCAAACGGCAGACAATGCGCGTGATGATGCGCGTGGGGATCAATCGGACTTTCGGACATGATTCGTCACCATTCAGTTTTACTTTCGAGCCGCGTTGTGACGCGTCGATCGCGCCCGCGATATCTGACGCACCATGAAGCGGCCGCCCTGCATGTTGCCGTGCCTCGCCGTGCTTCGCCGCCGCTGCCTGCCGCCTAAGTGGTCGGCGACGGATCGCTACTGGGCGGATGCGCACCCGGATCGGGCGGAAGCGCCGTGAGGAGCCGTGGCCCATGTTGCGGGCCGGGTTTCCAGCCTGCCTGCCAGTCGGCTTCCCCCACCGGCTGCGCGGCCAGCATCACGAGGCTATGCGCGGCCACTTCGACCTCTGAAACCGCCAGCCGATGCGGCGCGCTCTCCGGTTCAGCAGTGTCTAACAGCACATGCCATTCCAGATGCGGTGCGGGAGGCGTAAACCGCAGTGTTTTCTCGTTGGCGTTGAGCATCATCAACAATACTTCTGTTTCGCCGTTTAAGCCCGGCCCCGCGCGACGCAGTGTGAACGCGCGGCCTTCGGGGTCCTGCCAGGCTTCGATGGTGAGCGGATCGCCGCGTTCGTCGAACCAGCCCACATCGAACAGGCCCGGCAACACTTCACGATCGCCGAACAGAAATCGCGTTTCACGCAGCAGCGGATGGTGCTTGCGCAGTGCGATCACGCGCGCGACGAACGCGCTCATCTGGCGTCCGTCCGGCGACTCCGCGCGTTCCCAGTCGATCCACGATATTTCGTTATCCTGGCAATACGCATTGTTGTTGCCGTTCTGCGTGCGCAGCGATTCGTCGCCGGCCAGCACCATTGGCGTGCCGAGCGCCATCAACAGCGTGGCGATCAGCGAGCGGGCCACGCGTTTGCGGGTGGCGAGAATCGCCGGGTCGTCGCTCGGGCCTTCGGCGCCCCAGTTGCGGCTGCAATTCTCGTTGTGGCCGTCGTTGTTGTCTTCGCGATTGGCTTCGTTGTGCTTCTGCTCGTAAGCGGTGACGTCGGCTAACGTAAATCCGTCATGCGACGTGACAAAATTGACCGACGCCCACGGCTTCCTGAAGCGGCGGTTGAACAGATCGGCCGAGCCGGTCAGCCGTGCGGCGAGATCGGGCCGCAAGCCGGCGTCGCCGCGCCAGAAACGGCGCACGGTGTCGCGGAACCGATCGTTCCATTCGCCGAAGCCCGGCGGATGATTACCCAGCTGATAACCGCCCGGCCCGATATCCCAAGGCTCCGAAATCAGCTTGCGTTGCGACAGGATCGGGTCCTGGCGCAACGCGTCGAAGAAACCGGAGCCCGGATCGAAACCGTGTTGCTCGCGGCCGAGCGTGACGCCGAGATCGAAACGGAAGCCGTCGATATTGAATGCCGTCGACCAGTAACGCAGCGAATCCATCACCATTTGCAACACACGCGGATGCGGCAGGTTCACGGTATTGCCGCAACCGGTGTCGTTGATATGGTGACGTTCGTCGCCGGGAATCAAGCGGTAGTAGCTGGCGTTATCGAGGCCGCGCCACGAGACGGTCGGGCCCATCTCGTTGCCTTCGCAGGTGTGGTTGTAGACCACATCGAGAATGACTTCGATGCCGGCCGCGTGCAACTGGCGCACGGCAATGCGCATTTCGTCGAGCCGGTGCGTGCTGAGGTAGGACGGTTCCGGCGCGAAAAACGCCGCCGTGTTGTAACCCCAGTAGTTGCGCAGGCCGCGCTCCACCAGAAAGCGGTCGTTGAGAAACGCATGCACGGGCAGTAACTCGACCGCGGTCACGCCGAGTTTCAGCAAATGGTCGATGAACTCCGGCGAAGCCAGCGCCGCGAACGTGCCGCGTTCGTGCTGGCGCAAATCCGCACGCAACATGGACGCACCACGCACATGCGTCTCGTAGACGATGGTTTCACCCCAAGGCACATTCGGGCGCTTGTCGTGCGACCAGTCGAATGCCTCGTCGATCACCACGCACTTTGGCATGGCCGGCGCCGAGTCGCGCCGGTCGATGGAAAGGTCCGCGCGATTCGAATGCACCCGGTAGCCGAACAGCGCATCCGACCAGCGAAACTGTCCCACCAGCTTGCGCGCGTACGGATCGAGCAGCAGCTTGTGCGGATTGAAGCGATGCCCATGTTGCGGCTGATACGGCCCGTGCGCGCGAAACCCGTAAGCGGTGCCCGGATGCGCGTTAGGCAGATAGCCGTGCCAGACTTCGTCGGTGCATTCGGGCAGCGTGTAACGGCGGATTTCCTTGCGGCCGGTGGGATCAAACAAACAAAGCTCGATTTTTTGCGCGTTCGCGGAGAACACCGCAAAGTTGACGCCGAGGCCATCCCAACTGGCGCCGAGCGGATAGGGCGAGCCGGGCAGAAGCCGGTCGGGCATTGCATGCGACATGATTCCCCTTCCTGTTCTGATTGTTGAACGCTATCGTGGGTCTTCATGCAACGAGCGCGCGGCGCGAAATGTCGCACGCCGCGCGCTCGCCTTACAGCACCTGCGTCAATCCGCGCGCAATACGATCGTCGCGAGCGGCGGCAGCGTCAGTGCGGCGGAATGCGGCCAGCCGTGGCTCGATTGCGGATCGGTGTGGATCAGCCCGCCGTTGCCCATATTCGAGCCGCCGTACACGCCGGCGTCCGTATTGAGCACTTCTGTCCAGCGCCCGGCGCGCGGCATGCCGATCCGGTAACCGACTCGCGGCACCGGCGTCATGTTGCAGACTACGACGAGTTCGCGGCCGGCGCCATCGGTGCGGCGATAGGCGAAGACGCTGTTGCCGCTGTCGTCGCCGATTAGCCATTCGAAGCCGCCGGGTTCGCAGTCGAGCAGATATAGCGCGGGCTCGTCGCTATACAGACGATTCAGGTCGCGCACCAGCTTCTGCAGGCCGTGGTGGTTCGCATCGTCGAGCAGATGCCAATGCGGCGACGTATCGTGGTCGAATTCCGCCATCTGGCCGAATTCGCCGCCCATGAACAGCAGCTTCTTGCCCGGATGCGTCCACATGAAACCGAAATACGCGCGCAGGTTGGCGAACTTTTGCCACCTGTCGCCCGGCATCTTGCCGAGCAACGAGCCTTTGCCGTGCACCACTTCGTCGTGTGACAGCGGCAACACGAAGCGCTCCGAATACGCGTACACCATCCCGAACGTCATGTTGTGGTGATGGTATTGGCGGTAGACCGGGTCTTCTTCCATGTAGTGCAGCGTGTCGTGCATCCAGCCCATGTTCCACTTGAACTGGAAACCGAGGCCGCCGTCTTCGACACGCGCCGTCACGCCAGGCCATGCAGTCGATTCCTCGGCGATCGTGATCGCGCCCGGCACGCCAGGCACATAGCCGACTTCGTGATTCAGGCGCTTCAGGAACGCAATCGATTCGAGGTTCTCGCGGCCGCCGTAAATGTTCGGCACCCACTGGTCAGCGGCGCGCGAATAGTCGCGGTACAGCATCGACGCCACCGCATCGACGCGCAAACCGTCGACGTGATAGCGCTTGAGCCACGCGAGCCCGGAGGCGATCAGGAACGCGCTCACCTCGTTGCGGCCGAGGTTGTAGATCATCGTGTTCCAGTCCTGGTGATAGCCTTCGCGCGGGTCGGCGTGCTCGTAGAGCGGCGTGCCGTCGAAATCGACGAGACCATGCGCGTCGTTCGGAAAATGCGCGGGCACCCAGTCGAGAATCACGCCGAGTCCGGCTTCGTGCGCCTTGTCGACGAAGCGCGCGAACTGTTGGGGTTTGCCGAAGCGCGCGGACGGCGCGAATTGCCCGAGCGGCTGATAACCCCACGATCCGCCGAACGGATGCTCGGCAATCGGCATGAACTCCACGTGCGTGAAGCCCATGCTTTTCACGTACGGAATCATCCGCTCCGCGAGTTCGTCCCAATCGAGTCCGCGCTGACCTTCTTCCGCGACGCGCAGCCAGGATTCGGCGTGTACTTCGTAGATCGAAATCGGCGAGCGCGGAGTCTGCTTGTCGGCGCGCGATTGAATCCACTCGTGGTCGGTCCACGGAAACTGCTCGACCTCGTCGACGTGCGCCACGACGGAAGCGGTGCCCGGCGGCTTCTCCGTTTGCATCGCGCAGGGGTCGGCCTTGAGGGGCAGCGGGTGCCCGTCGCGCGACAGCAGTTCGTATTTGTAGCGCGTACCAGGACCGACACGCGGCACGAACAATTCCCACACGCCGGCCTGGTGCCGCAGCCGCATCGGATGCCGGCGGCCGTCCCATGCATTGAAGTCGCCCACCACGGAGGCGCGCCGCGCGTTCGGCGCCCACACTGCGAAGCGCACACCCGGCACGCCGTCCACTTCCATCGGACGGGCGCCGAGGCATTCGAGCACCGCATAGGGATCGCCGCCGGCGAGGCGCCCCAGCGGCTCGTCGCCGAGAACGGGACCGAACGAATATGTGTCCTCGATTTCTTGGACCACGCCATGCCAGTCGATCCGCAAACGATACGGCGCCGCGGACGTAACACGGCCGGCAAAGAGCCCCGGCCGCAACTGTTCGAGCTCGCCGAGCAGCGCACCGTCGGCGCGCGAAATTACGCTGACGTGCGCGGCGTTCGGCAACAGCGCGCGCACCACCGGACCCGCGTCCGTGTGATGCAACCCGAGCTGCGAGAAAGGATCGGGGTGGCGCGCTTCGACGAGCGCGTCGATATCGAGCGGTTGGAGGCCCGCGGCCGGATCATGCTCACTCATAGTCGCCCTCGGCCGGATTAGGCGGTGTGGCGGCGCCTGGCGCCTGGGTTGAGGAATCGTGTGCCTGCGTGCCGGTATCGCCGAGCAGGCGGCTGGTGAGCGCGGCGAGGCCGCGCACGGGCAAGCTGAGCCACGTCGGGCGGTTGGCCGCTTCGTAACGGATTTCGTAGGCGGCCTTTTCGATCAGGAACAGATCGAGCAAGGCCTGTTCGGCTTCGGGCGCGACGAGCGGCGTCGGCGCCTCCGCGGCGGCCGTGCGGTACTCGCTGAGGAACGTTTCGGCGGCATGCATGCGAAAACGTTCGAACAACGCCCGCTTGCGGTCGGCGGTCTGTTGCGGCGCGGCTTCCGTGGTGGATTGCGCCGCCGCGCTCGCGTACGACAGCGAGCGCAGCAGACCGGCCACATCGCGTAGCGGGCTCGACTTCTGACGACGCTCTTCGAGCGTGCGTGCCGGCTCGCCTTCGAAGTCGATCAGATAAGCGTCGCCCTGCGCGACCAGCACCTGGCCGAGATGGAAGTCGCCGTGAATACGAATGCGCAGCGCGCCCGTGTTGGCGGAAACGAGCGAACCGATGGCGGCAACCAACGCAGCGCGGCGGTCGATCAGGCTTTGCGCGAGTGCCTTGGTTTCGGGATCGCTCATCTGCTCGATGCGCGGCGCGAGCAGATCCAGCGCGCTGGCGAGCATTGCCTGCGTGCCGTCGATCCATGCTTTCACCTGCTCCGCGCTGGCCGGTTCCGGCGCGAATGCCGGGTCGTCCGTCGGCGAGGCAAGCGCCACGTGCAGTTCGCCTAGCCGCCTGCCGATAATGCCGGCCAACGCGCTGTAGCCTTCCATCAGGATCGATTCATTGGCACGGTCCGGCGCCGACTGCGCTTCGGTATCGACGGCGATGGCGAGTTCGTCCACCGAGCGGCGCAGATAGTCGAGCGACCAGTTCCACGCGTCGCCCTGATTGTCGATGAAGCCTTGCAGAATACAGAGCGTGTGCGGCACGCCTTCCGGATCGACGCGCACCACTTCGCCATACAGCGGCGCGGTGTTCGCGTAGCCCAATTGCGTCAGGTAGCGGCTGATCTCCGCTTCGGGATGGACGCCGCTGACGAGACGGCGCACCAGTTTCAGCACGGCGGCATCGGCGATGATCAGCGAACTGTTGCTTTGCTCCGCCGCGAGCCACCGAATCTCCGGCCGCTCGCCAAGCCCTTCGAGTTCGGCGAAACGTTCGGTCGGCAGGAACCTGATTTCGCTCTTCTGCACGGTCGGCACGACGGCGCGCTCGCGTAGCTTGCGCATCACGCCGTGCGCGAAGATCGGCAACGCGAACGCGTCCGTCAGATGCCCGACGTTGCGGCCTCGCCGCACGCGCGCAAGCGCCAGCTGCATGAACAGCGGGAAAGTGGTTTCGCCGCCCCATGTGATCGCGATCGGTACGACGTAGCGTTCGGTGTGATTGCCCACGTCCGCTTCGATCTCGGTGAAGGCGAAGCCGCCGTTCGGGATCGTGGTCAATGCCGCCAGCCGCACGGCATGCATTTTCTGATCCTTCGACGCAAACCAGCGGCGCCGGCTCAGCCACGAAGGCAGCACTTCCGATTCGAGCAGGCGCACATTCTCCGGCGTCGGGCCAACCTGGCCTTCGCGAATCACGATCGTGACGAATTCCGGCAGCGGTTCCGAATGCGCCTGAGCCCACGTCGGACGCTGGCCGCCGGGGCACAGCATGAACCACAGGAAGCCATACGGCGGGAACGTCAGCAGATAGGTCAACTGGCCGATCGCCGGGAACACGGAATCCGCGGTCATTTCGATCGGCACCGAACCGTTGAACTCGGACAGATCGAGTTCGACCGCTTGCGGCGCGCGCGACAGATTCGCCACGCACAGAATGGGCGGCTCACCCGGCATCTCACGCAGATACGCGAGAATCTTGCGGTTTTCCGGCTTCAGGAAACGGATCGTGCCGCGCCCGAAAGTCTGTTTCGCGCGGCGCGTGGCGAGCATGCGCCGGGTCCAGTTCAGCAGCGAATGCGGATCGCGGCTTTGCGCTTCCACGTTGACCGCGTCGAATCCGTACAGCGAGCCCATGACCGGCGGCAGCACCAGTTGCTCAGGGTCGGCGCGCGAGAAACCGCCGTTGCGATCCGACGACCACTGCATTGGCGTACGCACGCCGTCGCGGTCGCCGAGGTGGATGTTGTCGCCCATGCCGAGTTCGTCGCCGTAATAGATCACGGGCGTGCCGGGCATGGAAAGCAGCAGCGAATTGATCAGCTCGATGCGGCGGCGGTCGCGCTCCATTAGCGGCGCGAGACGGCGGCGAATGCCGAGATTCAGCCGCGCGCGGCGATCGCTCGCGTAGGTATTCCACAAATAGTCGCGTTCGGAATCCGTGACCATTTCCAGCGTCAGTTCGTCGTGATTGCGCAGGAAAATCGCCCACTGGTTCGTGGCGGCAAGGTCCGGCGTTTGCCGCATGATGTCGGTAATCGGGAAACGGTCTTCGCTCGCAATCGACATGTAGATGCGCGGCATCAGCGGGAAGTGGAACGCCATGTGGCATTCGTCTTCGTCGCCGAAATATTCTTTCACGTCTTCCGGCCACTGGTTGGCTTCGGCGAGCAGCATCCGGTTCGGATACTCGGCGTCGATGGTGGCGCGGATCTTTTTGAGCACCGCGTGCGTTTCCGGCAGGTTCTCGTTGTTCGTGCCTTCACGTTCGACCAGATACGGCACTGCGTCCAGCCGCAACCCGTCAATGCCCATATCGAGCCAGAAGCGCATGACCTGCAGCACTTCCTTCAAGACGGCTGGATTGTCGAAATTCAGATCGGGCTGATGCGAGTAGAAACGGTGCCAGTAATACGCGCCCGCCACCGGATCGTGTGTCCAGTTGGACGGCTCCGAGTCGATGAAGATGATCCGCGTTTCCTGGTACTTCTGATCGGTATTCGACCATACGTAATAGTTGCGATGGTTCGAACCGGGTTTCGCGCGGCGCGCGCGCTGAAACCACGGGTGCTGGTCCGACGTGTGGTTGATCACCAGTTCGGTGATCACGCGAATGCCGCGTGCGTGCGCTTCCTGAATGAAGCGCTTCACGTCGGCGATCTGACCGTAGTCGGGGTGCACATTGCGGTAATCGGCGATGTCGTACCCATCGTCGCGCCGTGGCGACGGATAGAACGGCAACAACCAGATCGCGTTCACGCCGAGTTCGGCAATGTAATCGAGCTTCGCAATCAGGCCGGGGAAGTCGCCGACGCCGTCGTTATTCGCGTCGAAGAACGACTTGATGTGTACCTGATAGATGATCGCGTCTTTGTACCAGAGCGGATCGTCGCTCAACGCCGCAGGTTTGCCGCGCCGGTTCGTGCGCTGCCTGGCCGTGTTGCCAGGGGCATTGCCCACGGGTGACTGTGTGGTGGTTTGAGCTGGATCGTCACGCTTCATGTCGCACCTTCCGTTGGGGTTGGGTTGCCAGCGTCTGCGTGATGAACGCTGTCGGAGTCGCTGTCGGCTTCATCCGGCCGTTCGGCGGGCAGGCCGCCGAGCGGCGCGATGCGCCAGATCGAGAACGGCTGGCCCGACCCGAGCTGCACGTGCTGCCAGCGGCCGTGCCATTCGAAGCGCGCGCCGGTCATCTGGTCGGTGACTTCCAGCGGGCCATGATCGTGCAGATTCCATTTCTGGAAAGTCTCCCACGACAATTCGATATCCGCGCCCTGTTCATTGAACGGGTCGAGATTGATCGCGACGAGAATCACGTTGTCGCGTGATTCGGTGGCCTTCTCGAAGAACAAAACGTTGTCGTTATGCGCGGGCAGGAATGTCAGGCCGAGATGCGTTTGCAATGCCGGGTTCGCACGGCGAATCCGGTTCAGCGCAGTGATCTCGGGAACGATGTTGCCGGGCCGGTTCCAGTCCCACGCGCGTAGCTGGTACTTCTCGGAGTCGAGATATTCCTCGCTGTTCGGCAGAGCAGCGGCTTCGCACAACTCGAAACCGCTATACACGCCCCACAACCCGGCCAGCGTCGAGGCGAGCGCGGCGCGAATCAGAAACCCCGTGCGGCCCTGCGATTGCAGATGCCGCGGGTTGATATCCGGCGTATTGACAAAGAAGTTCGGCCGGTACGAATCACGCGCGCCGGTTTGCGTGAGTTCGGTCATGTACTCGATGAAATCGCGCTTCGATTCCCGCCACGTGAAGTACGTGTACGACTGCGAGAAGCCGATCTTGCCGAGCCGGTTCATCATGCGCGGCCGTGTGAACGCTTCGGCAAGGAAGATGGTGTCCGGATAGCGCGCGCGCACATCGCCGATCACCCATTCCCAAAACGGCAGCGGTTTGGTGTGAGGGTTGTCGATGCGGAAGATATGCACGCCCGCTTCGATCCAGAACAGGAACACGTCGCGCAGCGCGAGCCATAAATCCGGCTTGGCGTCGTGCGCATAGAAGTCGGGGTTGACAATGTCCTGATACTTCTTCGGCGGATTTTCCGCGTAGCGCAGCGTGCCGTCGGGGCGCCACGCGAACCACGTTGGATGCTCCTTGAGCCACGGGTGATCCGGCGAGCACTGCACTGCGAAGTCGAGCGCGATTTCGAGGCCGTGCTCATGCGCAGCGGCGAGCATCGCCTTGAAGTCGTCGAGCGTGCCCAACTGCGGATGCACGGCGGTGTGGCCGCCTTCGACTCCGCCTATCGCATACGGGCTGCCGACATCGCCGGGCTGCGCGGTCAGCGTGTTGTTACGGCCTTTGCGATTGGCCACGCCGATCGGGTGGATCGGCGGGAAATACAGCACGTCGAAGCCCATGTCGCGAATGCGCGGCAGTTTCTTCGTCACGTCGGCGAAGGTGCCGTGGCGCGATTCGTCGTCGCTCATCGAGCGCGGGAAGATCTCGTACCAGCTCGCGAAGCGTGCTGCGGTGCGGTCTGCGTCGATCTTGTAGATGACCGGATCGCGGCTCAGGAACGGCCGGTGGCGCGCAGCGGTCATCGCCCTCGCCGTGGTCGGCGCGAGCAGCAGCGCGAGCTTCGTTTCAGCGTCGGCTTTGGTGAACTCCTTGACGATATGTTCGAGCGGCGCGGTAAGCGCGCCTTCCGAGGTTTCCACTTCTGCAAGCACGAGCGCGAACAGATGCGCGGCTTCGTCGAGTTCGAGTTCGACGGTTTGCCCCGCCTTCAGCTTCTTCTGAATATGTTCGACCAGTGAAGCGAAGTCGTCGCGCCACGCGATCACGGTGAACTCGTGGCGGCCCATGCGGTCGAGCGGAATGCGCGCTTTCCAGATGTCGAGCCCGGCGGGTTGAGCCGGCGTCATCAGCACTTCATGCCACGCGGTTTCGTCGGCGGCGCGCCAGATCACGGCGGCGGCAATCTTGTCGTGACCTTCGGCGAAAATCGCGGCGGTGATTTCGGCGCGTTCACCCACGGTGCGCTTGGCCGCGAAGCGGCCGTTATCGACCGAAGGCGTCACGCTTTCGATCGCCACGCGCGGCGCGTTGATCGCTTCGACCACGGTCTTGCGGCCGCTACGCTTGCTATTCGCTTTGTCGATGGGCGGCGCGAGACGGATCGGTTTCTCCGTGATGGCGCGAAACAGGCGAACCGCGCCGGGTACGAGCGCGAACGGCGTGAGCGTGGCGGGCGAAGCGCTGGCGGAGGCGTCGAGCGGCACGAAGCGCGTGAAGTTGCCCGGCACGCCCGCGAGGAAGCGCGCAGGATCGACGCGCACCGGCGCGCCGAGGTCGGGGTTGATCGCGATCAGGATGGCCTCGTCGGCGTCGCGCGGGTCGCGTTGGTCGGCGCGCAACAGGACCGCTGCAGGTGCGCCGGGCCCGCTCAGCGGGCGCAATTCGCCGTTGGCGTGCAGCGTCTTCGTATCGCGCGCAACGTGGTTGGCGTGCGTGACGTGTTCCGAGAGATCGAATGGTTTGGCCTGAACAGCGAGGGCGAACTGCGAAGCATCGCCACGCGTTTGCGACATGGGCTCGGTGATGCCGTATTCGAAGCCCATCGGCATCATCCAGCCCGTGCCGATCGAAACCGACGTGTACAGCGCGCGCCGGTAAGCCCGCTCGACGATGGCGGCGTCGTGAGCATCGCCCAACTCGGCGGCGAGGCGGGTGCCATAAGGCGCTTCCGGAAACGCGATCGGTGTGCCGAGGCGCGCGAGCGCGGCATGTTCTTCGACCATCCAGCTGGAGCGGAAGTCCCACCAGCGCACCGACGAGAACACGCTGTCGAAGCCGGCGCCGTCGAGGCCGGGCAGATCGGCGCGAGCAAGGCCGGGTGTGGCGGCGAGAAAGCGCGCCTCGGGATGCTTCGCGCGAACCGCGTCGACCAACTGCCGCCAGACGGCGCTCGGTACGCGGTGCGGCGAATCAAATCGGAAGCCGCCCACGCCGGCGTCGGCGAGCGCCAGCAACTGCCGGGTCCACCATTCGACCAGCGCGGCGCTGCTGCCGGCGTCGTTGAAGTTGGCATAGGCGACGTTGTCCTCGCGATGCACATGACGCGGGTCGAGCCGCGCCTCTTCAGACTCGAATGCGTGGAACCAGTCGGCATGTTCGGCGTACAGCGCGCCATCGGCGGCCATCCGGTCGATCACCAGATCGACCAGCAAGGTCAGCCCGCTCTGCGCGGCGCCGTTGGCGAGCGTGCGAATTGCCTCGGTGGCGGGCTGTTGGGCCTCGAATACCGGATGAAGACGGTCATGGCTGCCGACCACCTGTCCGTGGCCAGATCGTCCGGGCTCGAAAAGGCTGCCGATCAGCGCGTGATCGAAGCCCAGTGCGGCTGCATGCGCGAACTGCGCAGGCCATGCATCGAGTGGCCCAACCAGAAGTGAATGAAAAAAGTAAATCCGCGGCGCGTACCCGTTTGGAGATTCCATCGGTCGTTTCCAGATTCGTCCTGCTGCGGTGTGGATGCAATTGGCATGCGATCACAGCGCTCATTGGGCTTCCAGAGCCGGATACCGCGCGATGCAAGAAGCGAGGGCGCGTACTGGTCAATGTAGTGCAAAGATCGTCACGCCGCTGGCCAGTAAGGGGTGCTTTGACGCCAGGCGTCGATTGCACGGGCTGGCCAGATCGATTCGGAAGACGCAGCAAACGCTGTGCCAGTGCGGCTCGGGCGCAGCGAGGGATGGGAGGGCCGGGCGTCCCGCAGTGGGCCTCGCCGGAAGATGCGACGGTAGACGCGAGGCATTGGCGCGAGGCCGCGAACGGCCGCCGCGTGTAAAACGGGCGGGAGGCGCCCGGGATTTACACGCGAAGGGTGAGGGACTGCGCGATTGCCCGCAAAAGGCGGAGTTCTATGCGGCAGAGGCGGCGCGAGGGCGCGCTCGTGCCGGCAGGTTCACGAGCCGAGCAGGCCCGCTGCGATATTCACGCACAACCCGAACACAGCGACGTTGAAGTAAAACGACAGGACCGATTGCGCGAGGGCGGCGCGGCGAACCGAACGCGAGCGCAGCATCACGTCCGACGTCTGCGAGGCCACGGCGATCGTGAACGAGAAATACAGGAAGTCCCAGTAGTCCGGGTGAAGCCCCTTGTCGGGAAACTGCAGCGGCGTCTCCGGGGCATCCGGGTCGTAGTAAAGGCGCGCGTAGTGCTGGGTGAAGATGGTCGGGATCAGGAACCAGGCGCCGAACATCGTCAGTCCGGTCAGCGCGTAGTGCCAGACCGTGGAAGCGCCCGCTGTTCCCTTTGCCGATGCCAATTCCAGCACGATGGCCGCAATACTCGCAATGGTCGCCACGCAGATCACCATGAGCACGACGCCCGCGTTCTCGTCGTCGCGCCGGGCGGATTCGCGCACGCCGCCTTCGTCGGCAAGGGCCATGTAGACCCAGATCATCGCCAGGTAACTCCAGATGGCGGCGTCCCAGCCGACCAGCACGCGAACCATCGGGCGCGTGTGCGCCGGCACGGCCAGCGCCGCGATGATGCCGAGCGCAAGGCCGACCAGCATGCGTGGCCGATTCCGAAGAACTTGTGGAAGATATTTTGTCAGCATGGAATGGCGTGTGAAGGACTCTCGGTTTCGCGGATTCTACCCGGGCTTCGACCTGTATTTGTCGAATGGGCGGCTCACAGGCTATAGTCTTTCGCAACGCGCTTGCGTGCCGCTTTCAATTGAAAGGCGATTGGCAGGCGGCAGTTTTTTGCCCGTTCATGCCATGCAGTGCGCACCGTTTCATACGGATGTCATCAGCACAACGTAGCTCGGCTCGCATGGGGTTCGTGCGGGCTAACAAGACAGACCGCTTAAGCGGCTTCAGGCCAGGTTTGGGGTAGAAGATCGACGCCACGCGCGAACGGCACACCGCCGGGGCCGTGTGGCAAGTTGAGAACGACTCACCATCTGGAGTCCCCATGACAGATGTTCCCGAGAATAATGATGCGCACCACGAGGTGACGCATCCCGCAGGCTTGTCGTCATCAGCTTCGTTTTCAGCGTCGCGTAGAGCGTGGGTGCTCGGTGCGTGCGCCGCGGCCGCGGCGTTCGCATTTGCCGGCGCCGGCCGCTCACTTTCATGGATCGCCCCGGCATGGGCCGATGCGCCCGCAGGCGCCGGGCTCGATGCCTTCCTCGCGCTCTCGCAGCGCCTCACAGGCCGCACCGGCTTCGACGCCACGCTCGGCAAACGCGTCTATGACGCCCTGGCCAAATCCGACAATCATTTCGACCAGAACGTCGCCGCGCTCAACACATGGCTGCAGGGCCACGGCGGCGTGCCATCGGATACCGTCACACAAGCCTTGCAGGCCGATCAGCCTGAGCTCGCGAAATCCGTCGGCGCGATCATGCGCGCGTGGTATCTCGGCCTCGTGGGCGACACGCCGCATGTAGAAGTGGTCGCTTATGAAAAGGCGCTGATGTTCGAGCCCGTGAAGGACGTACTGACGATTCCGTCTTATTGCCGCGACGTGCCGTTCTACTGGACAAAGAAACCGGTGAATGCCTGAACGTCGTTTCTCTTGCGTGTGCCGCAGCGTTCGATCGAATCGTTCGACGCCGCTCCGGCACGCGCGTACAGCAAGCCAGCATAAGTGCTCTGCACGGGACCCGCGTGACGCGTTCAAGCGAACTCGGGTCGACACAAAAGAAGAGAGAGGGCAACAATGGCAAACACAAACTCTGCCGATATCGTCGTGGTCGGTTCGGGCGTGGCAGGCGGACTGGTTGCGCATCAGATGGCGCTGGCCGGCGCGTCGGTGATTCTGCTCGAAGCCGGGCCGCGCATTCCGCGCTGGCAGATCGTCGAGAACTTCCGCAATTCGCCGGTCAAGTCCGACTTCGCGACGCCTTATCCGTCGACGCCTTACGCTCCGCATCCCGAGTACGCCCCCGCCAACCATTATCTGATCCAGAAGGGCGACTATCCGTACAACTCGCAGTATCTCCGGCTGGTGGGCGGCACGACCTGGCACTGGGCGGCCGCGGCATGGCGGCTGTTGCCGTCAGATTTCCAGTTGCGCAAGCTGTACGGCGTGGGGCGCGACTGGCCCTATCCCTATGAAACGTTGGAGCCGTGGTATTCGGCGGCGGAGGTACAACTCGGCGTGTCGGGTCCCGACAATTCGATCGATCTCGGTTCGCCGCGCTCGAAGCCGTATCCGATGAGCCAGCTTCCCCTCTCTTACATGGATCAGCGCTTTAGCGACGTGCTCAATGCGCACGGCTTCAAGGTCGTGCCCGAGCCGGTGGCGCGCAACAGCCGTCCTTACGATGCGCGGCCCACTTGTTGCGGCAACAACAACTGCATGCCGATCTGCCCGATCGCCGCGATGTACAACGGCGTGGTGCATGCGGAGAAGGCCGAACAGGCCGGTGCGAGGCTGGTTTCCGAGGCGGTGGTGTACCGCGTCGAAGCGGACAACAAAGGGCTGATTACAGCGGTTCACTACAAGGACCCGAACGGCAACAGCACGCGCGTGACCGGCAAGCTGTTCGTGCTCGCCGCGAACGGCATCGAAACGCCAAAGCTGATGCTGATGTCCACTTCCGATAAATTCCCGCACGGCGTGGGCAACAGTTCCGATCAGGTGGGCCGCAACCTGATGGATCATCCGGGCACGGGCGTCACGTTTCTTGCCAATGAACCGCTGTGGCCCGGACGCGGGCCGATGGAAATGACCTCGATCGTGAACTTCCGCGACGGCGCGTTCCGCTCCGATTACGCGGCGAAGAAACTGCATCTGTCGAATGGCGTGCCGACCATGGCCGTGACCGCCGCACTGCTGAAGCAGGGCCTTACCGGCGCCGAGCTCGACCGGCAGATTCGCGACCGTGCGTCGCGCACGCTGAGTATCAACAGCTTCCATGAGCATCTGGCGGAGCCGCAGAACCGCGTGCTGCCTTCGGCGGATCACAAGGATTCGCTCGGCATCCCGCAGCCGGAGATCTATTACTCGATCAATGACTACGTGAAGAAAAGCGCAGCCAATACGCACGAACTGTACGGGCAGATCGCCGCGCTGTTCGGCGGCGCCGAGGTCTCGTTCGACGACACCTTCGCTCCCAACAATCACATCATGGGCACGACGATCATGGGCAGCGATCCGGCGAATTCGGTCGTGGATGCGGACTGCCGCACGCACGATCACTCCAATCTGTTCATTGCCAGCAGCGGCGTGATGCCGAGCGCGGCATCGGTGAATTGCACGCTGACGATCGCGGCCTTGTCGCTGAAACTGGCCGACAAGCTCAAGCGTGAAATCTGAGCCTGAACGGAGCACCACAATGAAGAAGAACACTTCTCGCGTGCAGCCGGTCGATGCGCTTGTGCGGAACGCCCGACGCCGTCACTTCGGGGTCGCGACGCTCGCAGCGATCTTTTCGCTGTTCGCGCTCTATGTCGCCTGGTATGAGGCACACGGCCCGAAGGTGCAACGCAACGACGAGTTGCCTATTACGCAGGCCCGCGCGGATGACGCCTCGCAGTCGGCCAATGGCGAGGTCGTCCCGGCTGAGGTGGCCGGCGGCAATCTGGTCAAGCGCGGCGAGTACCTCGCGCGCGCCGGCGATTGCGCGGCCTGCCACACGGCGGACAAAGCGCGGCCGTTCGCGGGCGGGCTGCCGATCAACACGCCGTTCGGCACGATCGTGACGCCGAACATCACGCCCGATCCGGACACCGGCATCGGCCAATGGAGCGACGCCGATTTTCTGCGCGCCATGCATGAGGGCATCGGCAGAAGTGGCCAGCGCTTGTATCCGGCCTTCCCGTACGCGGAGTACACCAAGGTCACGGATCAGGACGTGCTGGCCATTCGCGCGTATCTGAATACGCTCACGCCGATCCACTATTCGCCGCCGGGCAACAGCCTGACATTCCCATTCAATCAGCGCTGGTTGATGGTGTTCTGGAATCTGTTCAATTTCACTGAAGGCCGCTTCGTTCCCGATCCGAAGCAAAGCGCGCAATGGAATCGCGGCGCTTACCTGGTGCAAGGACTCGCCCATTGCGAGGAATGCCATACGCCGCGCAACTTCACGCAGGGTTTGAAGTCGAGCTCACGTCTTTCGGGTGCCGTGCAGGCCGGCTGGCACGCGTACAACATCACGTCTGACAAGACGAGCGGCGTGGGCAACTGGAGCGACGACGAGCTGGTGTCGTATCTATCGACCGGCGCGGCGCCGGGCCGTGCCAACGCGGCCGGCCCAATGGCCGAAGTGGTGGCCGACAGCACGCAATATCTGACGCGCGAAGATCTCGGCTCGATCGTCGCGTATCTGCGCGCCGTGCCGCCGATCAACGGTGGCGAATCGCGCCCGCGCGACCAGTGGGGCAATCCCGCCGACGACGTGACGGCACTGCGCGGCACTGCCATTCATGCCGTGAACGGCGCGCAATTGTTCGTCGCGAACTGCGCGAGCTGCCATAGCTGGACGGGTCAGGGTGTGGGCGCGAGCGCGCCCGGGGCGTATCCGTCGCTGATCCATAACTCGGCGGTGGGCGCGAGCGACGCCAACAATCTGGCGCTGGTGATCCTGCGCGGCGTCAGTCGTACGACGAAACAGGCGGACGTGTTGATGCCGGCATTCGGCACCCAGCTCAGCGACGATCAGGTGGCCGCCATTACGAACTACGTGACCAGACAGTTCGGCAATCCGCAGTCGACCGTAACGGCCGATCAGGTCACCCAACTGCGCACTCAGCAATAGTGACCGCGCTAGGTGTGTATTTCCGGTAAGGGCTGCCGGAAATATGCCTGTTTTGCGTCGATTTGCGTCGTTTCAGCTCGCTGCGGCGCCAGGATACGATGGGCAGCGCGCATACACGTCGCGGATGCCGCATTATCATGGACCCATGGCTTCCGTACTCGTCAATTCCGTTGAACATCACCCGGCCAACCGGAGCGGTCGCGACTTCGTGGTCGGCGACCTGCATGGCTGCGTCGATGCATTGCGCTATCTGCTGCGCGTGATTACGTTCGACCCGGCGCGCGACCGGCTCTTTTCGGTCGGCGATCTGGTGGATCGCGGCGAGCATTCTGAACTCGCTTTGGCTCTGCTCGACAAGCCGTGGTTTTTCGCCGTGCTCGGCAACCATGAAGACATGCTGTGCGCCGTCGCCGATGGACGCTTGCGGCGTCAGTCGTGGTATGGAATCGGCGGCCTATGGGCGGCGCAACTATCCGACGAACGCCTGCAACACTACGCCGAAATCCTGCGCGGGTTGCCGCTTGCGCGCGTGATCGGCAGCGGCAAGGAGCGCTTCAACGTGCTGCATGGGGAATTCTTCGGTACGGATGCCGAGCTCGATGCGGGGAATTTCTCCGCCGAAACCCGCCAGCAATTGCTGTGGGGACGCGAGCTGGCGTTGGGCAATGGCGATCCGCAGCGGCAGCGCGGTCTCTCGCTGACCTACTGCGGCCACACGCCGATGCGTGACATCAAGCAGGTCGGCTCGCAGGTGTTTATCGACACTGGCGCGTTCGGCCCGGAAGGCAAGCTCACGATCGTGGAGCCGCTGGCGCTGCGGCGCTGGTCGATCTCGGTCGAAGAGGCGCGCGCGGAAGGGGCGGCAGCGCTGGCGCTACCTTGACTCTGCCTTGACGGCTTGGGCCCGCGCGCGGGTTTGTCAACCTAGCCCACCTGGTTGAGTTCGAAAACCATATCCACCTCGTTGCCGTTCCAGTTGTATTCCAGATACGCCGCGTGATGACAGTCGCGCAGGAGCGTGGTTTTGAACGCGGCGAGGCATTCGCCTTTGTCGTCCCGCACCGACGGATACACGATACCCGGCGCACCCGCCTCGCGGACCGCCCGGCCGAGGGATTGTCCGGCCAGATAATCATCCGGCGACAGCACCGCGAGATCCACCGACTTGTCGGCGCGAATGTCCACCACGTTGCCTAGCGCGACGACGGTATAGAGGCGCATCTGCTGGCGCATGGGCGGTTCGGCCGTTGCTTCCAGAAATTTCCCCGTGTGATAGCGCGTTTCCGCGATCGCGGTGGCGCGTGAACGGGCGCAATAAAACACGCCATAGGTGCCGTCAGAGAAGCGGCTGCCGAGCGGGTTCAAATGGGTCAGCGCGGCCATGATCGGCCCGTAGCCCGGTCCGAAGCGACGCTCTTCGCGCGGCACCAGATCGAGTTCGCCGACTTCGGTGCGCAGACGGTCGTTGGTCATGGCTTCGAGCGCGTAGAGCGCGTCGAAGTCTTCCGGCGAGGCAACCCGGTCGAACAGATTGACGGCCGGAAAGCGCGTCGGAATCACGCGATACGCGGGCGACCAATCGAGTGGCGTGGTACGCCAGCGGTCCTGCCAATGCGGTTGTGTCACGCCCAGCCGCCTCGCATTGCGTCGAGATACTGGCGCACGGCCACGAGGTCGCTAATGTTGCCCGCCAGCATGCGGTCCAGCGCACGGCGGCCGCCGAACGGTGGCGCGCTGTTGGGACGTTTGATCCAGGTGTCGGCGATGCTGGCTTGCGGCAGCAGGATTTGCAGCGCCTTATAGATACCGAGCAGCAGCGACAGGCGTTCGAGCGTGTCGCGCCCGAGGCGGGCCGTTTCAGGCGCCGCCTTCCATTTGAAATAAGTCGAGCGGCCCGGCGAGCCTAGCAGCACGATCTGCTCTTCCGCGCTCAAGTCCCAGTCGCGGGCGATGTTGAAGAACGCGCGCAGCCCTGCCGCGGACATTTCCGTTAGCGTGGGTGCTGAAGGCGGCCGGCGAATCGGCTCTTCAGGTTGGGTGGCACGAGCAGCGTGAGCCATGAGTGGAAAAGTCCTAATGTGTACTTGAAATTAATCTTAGTCTAAATGTGGATTTTTGCAAGAGAATATAATCCAGGCTCGTTATAAAGTCGAAGATCAGGAGAGGCAGGAGATGGGCGTTCGAGCAGTAGCAGTGGGAGCGGCGTTCGCCGTGTGGTGTATGTCAGGACCGGTCATGGCCGCGGGTTATACGGAAGTGTGGAACCCGTCCGAACAGAACGGGCATGTCACGAAGCAGGCTGGGACAAAGACGGGGGCAGCCGCCAACGGGCAGTCTGGCGTTGGCTCGAAAGGCGCTTCGAAGTCGGCTTCAAAGTCCGCCGCAAGGTCTGCTCCGAAGCGTGTGGCGGGCACCAAGCATGCCGCGCCGCACGTTGCATCAGCGTCGGGACACGGCGGTAAACCGTCGGCGCATGGCAGCGTTAACAAGGTGGCGGCCAAAGGCACCACGAAGAGCGGAACCCAGGCCGCCGGCGCGAACAAGACCCAATCGAAAGCGGCGGTCGTGACGCAGCGTAAAAAGCCGCATGCGCAAGTCGTTCAGGCGAAGCCGGGACACGGCAAGGTCATGCACGCCAACCTGGTCGCGAGCCGTTCGACGCATCCGCAGAAGGTCAAGGTTGCGGCGAAACCCGGTGCGACCAAACCGGCTGCGTCCCCGGTGAATTCGCCTTCGTCATCCGTCAATACGGCGCCATCCGCAAACATTGGCGCCAATCCGGCGAGCGCAACGAGCAATCCCGCTACCGCCAGCAGCGGCTCGCTGCCGCCGATCATTCACTGATCTCGAAACCGGAGCGCGCGTTCGCGCTTCGGCTGGCTGGTCGGCTTCCGCCTTTATGCCGCGGACGAGGATTTTTCTGGGTTAAAAGAAAGGCGTCGACCTTCATTTGTGGATCAACGTGACGAGGCGCTTCGTCATTGTGTCGCCAACCCATTCGTCACCAACCGCAACGTTTCCAACGACCGCGCGTCCCTGACCCGCGAATGCAGCGTGACGCGCGATTCCGGCAGTTGGGGCAAGCCCAACCGTTGGCCGACGTCGATCAGACCGCGCGGCGCCACGCGGCGCGCCAGCGGCGACACCGCCAGCCCTGCCGCCACAGCCGCGCCGACGGCCGCCACGCCACCGCCGACGAACACCTCCTGCCACCCAATGCCCGCCTGCGTGAGCGAGCGCAGCGCCACGTCGCGCACGTTGCACGGCGGGCTCAACAGCGCCAGCGCCAACGGTTCGCCGACTCGCGGCAGCCACGCCGGCGTGGCGAGCCAGGCGAGCGGTTCGCTGAACAGCACCTGCGCGTCGTCGCGCGGCGGTTCGTCGGCGCCATAGCGGATGATTACCGCGTCGAGGCGGCGTTCGTCGAATTGCGCAAGCAGCGCGGAAGACGTGCCCAAGTGCAATTCGATCACCAAACCCGGATCGTGCGCATTGAGCCTGCCGAGCAGAAGCGGCAAGTCCGGTCCCGCCACGTGCTCGCTGAGCCCCAACGCGAGCCGCCGACGCTCGACCGACAGCGACCCCAGCGCGCGTTCATGCGCGTTGAGCAAGTCGCGTGCGGCGCCGAGGAACGCGTTGCCGTCCGCGGAAAGACGCACGACGCGCGGCGTGCGCTCCAGCAATTGCTTGCCCAGATGCGCCTCCAGCCGTTTGAGCTTCAGGCTGACGGCCGATTGCGTTGTGTCGAGCGCGTCCGCGGCACGCGTGAAGCTGTGCAGATCGGCGACCAGGACGAATGCCCGGACCGCATCGAGATCGAGAACTTTCATTTCAAATGAATATAGATGAAATCATCAATGATGTCTGTTTATTATGACTGAGCGCGCCTAAGCTGTCCTTACCGTATCAACCCAACCAGGGGAAGGAGGTTCATCATGCCGCTCACACGAATCGCTTTACGCGCCGGCAAGCCCGTCGAATACCGGAAGGCGCTGACCGACAGCATCCAACGCGCGCTGGTGGCGACGTTCAACGTGCCGAAGGACGACATCTTCATGCTGATCACCGAGCACGAGGCCGGCAACTTTGTGTACGACAACCAGTATTTGAACGTGGAGCGAAGCGACGATCTCGTGATGATTCAGATCACGCTGAACAACACACGTACGCTCGAGCAGAAGCGGGCGCTATACAAGCGGATGGCGGACGAATTGGCGGAATCGCCGGGGCTGCGACGAGAGGATGTGTTGATCAATCTCGTCGAGGTGCTGAAGGAAAACTGGTCGTTCGGCAATGGGATTGCGCAGTACGCGCTGTGAGCGCCACGCCGGCCCGTTAGCGCGAGCTTCGGAGACGAAATCGGGCGGCCATGCCGCCCGTCGGTCGTCAGATGCGCGGCAAGCTCAGGCGATCGTATCGACCACGCCGCCGTCGACGCGCAGCGCCGCGCCGGTGGTCGCCGACGCCTGCGGCGAGCACACGTAGACGACCATGTTCGCCACTTCCTCGGTGGTGGCGGCGCGCTGGATGATCGAACTGCTGCGATGCGCGCGCACGAACTCCGTGGCAACCTGTTCGACCGTTTTGCCTTGTTCTTTGGCCGTCTCTTCCACCATTGCCCGCAAGCCGTCGGACAGGGTCGGTCCGGGCAGCACGGCATTCACGGTGACGCCGCTGCCGGCCGCCTGCTTGGCGATGCCGCGCGCAATGCTCAACTGCGCGGTCTTCGAAAAGCCGTAAGCGAGCATGTCCGGCGGAATATTCAGTCCCGACTCGGACGAGATGAACACCACGCGGCCCCATTTGCGCTCCATCATCCCTTTGAGATAGTGGCGCGTGAGTCGCACGCCAGACATCACGTTGATCTGGAAGTAGCGCTCCCAGTCGTCGTCTTCGGTGGAGAAGATGTCGCCGGGGCCAAAGACGCCGAGGTTGTTCACCAGAATGTCCGCCTGCGGCACGGCCTGGATCAAGGCGTCGCAGCCCTGCGCCGTGCCGAGGTCGCCCGCAAAGCCTTGCAATTTCGCTTGCGGCGCCGTCTTGCGGATCGTTTCGATTGCGCGGTCCACCGCGTCCTGCTTGCGTCCGTTGATGATGGTCTGCGCACCCGATGCGGCAATGCCGGTGGCGATCGCAATGCCGATGCCCGCCGTGGATGCACTGACGATCGCAGTCTTGCCGGATAGATCGATGTTCACTGTCTTGCTCCTCGTTGATGTTACGGCGAAGCGGCCGAGGCTGGCCGCGCCGGAAAATACAAAGGGCCTGGTGTTCGAAGCGTCGAGCGGAAAGTATCCCATCTATCCGCGCGCAAGTCCGGCTCGGTGCCAGGACGGTGGCGCGGGTTGGCGTCGCTATAATGATCCGTCGTTCTTTTTGCGGTTAGTGACCGCTTCCCCGCCATGTCATTCGAACGCACCGATCTTTCCCGCGAAACCCTCGAACTCGGCGGCTCCGTGTGGTTTCAGGCAGGCGCGCAGACGCTGGGCGGCGCGTCGCGGATTGCGCTGCTCGCGGCGATCGGCGAGACCGGTTCCATCACCAGCGCGGCCAAAGCCGTCGGCATGAGCTACAAGGGCGCGTGGGATGCTATCGACACCATGAACAACCTCGCCGGCGAGCCGCTCGTGGTGCGCCTGACCGGCGGCAAAGGCGGTGGCGGCACCACGCTGACGCCGCGCGCCGTGAAGCTGATCGAGACGTTTCGCGCGGTGGAGCGCGAGCATCGGCGCTTTCTCGAACGCGCGGGCGCGGCGATCGAAGGATTTGCGACGGACTGGGATCTGATCGGCCGCATTGGCGTGAAGACGAGCGCGCGCAATCAGCTGTATGGCACGGTGACGGCGATCATGCGCGGCACTGTCAACGACGAAGTCACGCTGGCGCTGCCCGGCGGCCAGGCGATCGTCTCCGTCATCACGCATGAAAGCACCGAGACACTCGGCCTCGTCGAGGGCGCAGCGGCGTTCGCGTTGATCAAGGCGTCGTGGGTCGTGCTGCTCGTCGGCGACGAAAGCGGCGCGCCGCTCAAACTCTCGGCGCGCAATCAGTTAAGCGGCACCGTGCAGAGCGTGAAGCGCGGCGCGGTCAATGCCGAGGTGTCGCTGGTGCTGGACGGCGGCACGGTGATGACGGCGGTCGTCACCAATGAAAGTGTCGATACGCTCGGCCTCGTGGAAGGCGGGCGCGCTGTCGCGGCGTTCAAGGCGTCGAGTGTGATACTCGGCGTGAAAGACTGAGCGGGCGAAACGCTCGCGCCCGCTTTGAAAGTTCGAGCGCGGCAAGCGCTCGCCTCGGCGTGAAGGGAATGAGCGTGCGAAGCCTTGCTGTTCAGGCTCGAGGCTCGCTGCGCGCGTAGCCGGCGAACGAATGATTCTCGCGCACGCGGCCGTCGCTGACCTGCACGACCTGATCGCCGAAGGCGGCGACATCGTCGGGGTCGTGGGTGATCAACACCATCGGAATATCGAGCCGCGTTTGCAGTTCGGACAGTTCGCGGCGCATGCGCTGACGCAACGCGCTGTCGAGCGCGGAAAACGGCTCGTCCAGCAACAGCAGCTGAGGTTGCGCGACGAGCGCTCGCGCCAGCGCCACACGCTGTTTTTGTCCACCGGACAGCTGCGCCGGATGATTACCCGCGACGCTCTTCAACTCCAGCGCATCGAGCCAGTAATCGATCTGCGGATGTGCGATTCGCGCACGCGGATTGAGCCAGCCGTGCTGCAAGCCGAAGCCGATGTTCTGCCGCACGTTCAGATGCGGAAATAGCGCGTAGTCCTGAAACAGATACGCGATCTTGCGCGCTTGCGGTTTCAGATCGATGCCGCGCGCGCGGTCGAACAGCGCGTTGCCACGCAGCGTGATCGTGCCTTCGTCGGGGCGCAGCAGACCTGCGATAGCCTGCAACGTCAGACTCTTGCCCGCGCCCGACGGGCCGAACAGCACGACGCGTTGCGAGGCGGCCTGAAAGGCGACGTCGAGCGTGAAGCGGCGCTCGGCGCTCTGGAAGGTCTTGCGGATGTCGACGGCGAGCAGCATATCAACCGGACTTCAAAAGCGTGTGCTGCGGCACGAGTCGCCCCGCGAGCAACAGGATCACGACGCACGTCACCGAAGTTACGAGCACGAGAAAGTTCGCTGTGCTGTCGTCGCCGGCCTGCACGGCTGAATAGACCGCCACCGAGAGCGTCTGCGTGCGTCCCGGCAGGTTGCCGGCGATCATCAGCGTCGCGCCGAATTCGCCGAGCGCCCGGGCGAACGCCAGCAGGCCGCCGGCCAGAATGCCACGCGCGGCGAGCGGCAGCGTCACGCGGAAGAACACGGCCGTTTCGCTGACGCCCAGCGTGCGCGCGGCCCGTTCGAGTTGCGGATCGACGGCTTCGAACGCGGCGCGCGCGGACTTCAGCACGAGTGGAAAGGCCACCACCGTCGACGCGATCACCGCGCCCTGCCAGGTGAACACCAACTGAATGTCGAAACGGTCGAGCCAGCCGCCGATCACCCCGCGCCGTCCGAGCAGGACGAGCAGGTAATAGCCGAGCACGGTGGGCGGCATGACGAGCGGCAGCATCAGCAGCGAATCGATCACGTCGCGCGCGCCGGAGCGCCAGCGCGACAGACCGAAGGCCGCCGCGACGCCGAATACCAGATTGAGCGCGGTGGCCCAGCCCGCGACTTTCAACGAGAGCAGGAGCGGAATCCAGGCCTGTTGCATGAGCGTGCGCCGTCCTCTGAAGTTAGTGCGCGGGCTTGAAGCCGTACTTGGCGAGCACGGCCTGGCCGGCCGGCGACAGCACGAAGTTCATGAACGCCTGGGCGTCCGCCGCGTGACGGCTGCCTTCCACTTGCGCGATCGGATAGGTGATCGGCGTTTGCGTCGGCACGTTCATCGCGACCTTGACCTTGTCCGGCATGACGGCGGCGTCGGTGCTGAACACGAAACCGGCGTCGACTTCGCCACGCGACACATAGTCGAGGCTTTGACGGACGTTCGCCGCCAGCACGGCCTTCGCGCTCACGGCGTCCCATACGCCCGCGGACTGCATCGCGCCCTGCGTGTAACGGCCAACCGGCACGGAAGCCGGATCGCCGTACGCGACCCGCTTCACGTTTGCCGATGCCAGATCGTTCAGACTTGTCGGCGCGAAACGGCTGTCCGTGGGTACGATCAGCACCAGCGAATTGGCGGCGAAATCCTTGCGGGTGGCCGGCACGATCACTTTTTCGGCGGCTGCCTTGTCCATGGCCTTCTGATCCGCGGACGCGAACACGTCGGCGGGCGCGCCCTTGACGATCTGCTGCATGAGCACGTCGGAGGCGCCGAAGTTCAGCAACACTTTGGTGCCCGGATGCTGCTGCTCGAAGACTTCGCTGACCGCCTTGAACGCGTTGGTCAGGCTGGCGGCGGCGGAGACCACCAGTTCGTCGGCGCGCGCATTGGCGCTGAGAACGACGGAGATGGCGCTGGCGACGAACAGCGCTTGCTTCAAATGGCGGCGGAATGTCATGAAGGCTTTGAAGACCGGCAGGAGCCGGATCGGCGGGTTAAAACGCTATCGTAATATACGAAAGGTTATAGCGGTGAGCCATGACAATCATTCAGCCGCGCGCATGAAACGGCTTGTTGAACAGCGGGGAAAAGGTACAGGCGCGGATTCAGGCGTCGGACGAATGCGGCGGCGCCAGCGTGTTGAGTGTCTGCGACAGCGGCGCGGTGGCCGGACGGACATCGCGCACGGCTCTCCACTTTGCGCGGATGAACGGCCGGTCATGACCGGACACTTTCAGCGCGATGTGCGTGACCCAGCGCTGCGTCGGCACATGGACGCCGTGCATCAGCACCGCGAGGACCATCATGCTGAGGGCGACGGGCAGCGCCGACAGCCGGCCCGGCTCCGCGTGCCAGGCGAGACGAACGAACACCAGCGCCGCCACGGCGCCGGTCAGACAGCCGGTAATGGCTTCAGAAGGTGAGTGAGCGCTCAGCACGACACGCGACAAGCCCACCGCGATCCCCGCCGCAAGGCCGAGCAGGACACCGATCAGACGAATCGCCGGGCGCGCCGGCAACAGCATCAGGAACAGCACGACCGGATAGACGGCGGTGGACAGCATGGCGTGGCCGCTGACCCCGGTGAAGTCCAGCCCGCGCACGCCGACGCCCCAGCCGAGAAACGCGAGCTTTGTCACGGTCACCACGCCGATCGCCGCACCCAGAAGCAGCAGCCAGCCCGCAGCCATGCGCCACGTATAGCCGACCGCCAGCCACAGAGCGATGGCGAGCGCGAGCGGCAGCGTCATGCCGGCGCCGCCGAGGCTGGTGATCGAATACCAAAGGTGGGCAGGTAAATCGAGCATGGCAAATAGCGCGACCGAGGCCGCGTAGAATCAGGTTGGTAATGAGAATTTAACGCGCGAGCGGCACAAGTCGCCGACCGGAGCGGACCCGCAGGTCACAGAGCTAGCCGCCAGTATAGACGGGTGTTGCAGGCCGGTCGCGCCGCGGGCGAGGCTTTTTGCCGCCGGACGTGGGTTGCCGAACAAGCGGCGAGCACTCGGCGGACGACCTGCGCACGAATAGTGCAAGGGTTTGATGCCAGCCTCGCGGCAAGGTTCGCCGAACGGAAATTTGGTTACAGAATGGCGTGCCGAGGTTCCAGCATCGCATGAGGATTGGTGTTATTGTGCAATGCACAACGAATTGCCGTTCTACCGGACGGACCCTGTCCCTTTTTGCGAGGTTATGCGCCAATGGCAAAAAGTTTATCGAAACTGTGGCTGCGCGGTCTTAAGCGGTTGCTCGCGATCCAAACCGAGCAAACTCGCAAAACCCCCAAGCGCACCACGACACGACCGGCCCGGCCCGCCGCTCCCAAGGCGTCCACCAAAGTTCGCCCGCTCAAGCCGGCGGCGGCAGTGCGCGCGCCCGCCAAGCGCGAAGTGCCGCGCGCCACGGCCCGCGAATCGCGCGTGCGCCCACGGGCGTCGGCATGGGCAAGCGGCTCGTGGACGCGCTCGTTCCACTCCGCGCCTGCTGCGCCCGGCCGGCTCGTCAATCATCTTCAGTACGGCTTGTACATCCCGACGGGTCATGCGCTCGAGGCCATGCCGCTGGTGGTGATGCTGCACGGCTGCACACAGTCGATCGATGAATTCGCCGAAGGCACGCGGATGAACGTGCTGGCCGACCGATTCGGCTTTGCCGTGGTCTATCCGGAACAGTCGAAGCACGTGCATTCGCATCGCTGCTGGCATTGGTACGACGCCGGCGATAGCGCCGGCGGCGCTGAAGCGCGCGCAGTCGTTTCGCTGGTGGACGCGCTGGTCGCGCAGCATGGTTTCGATAGCGAGCGCGTGTATGTCGCCGGAATCTCCGCTGGTGCCGGACTGACGGCGCTGCTGGCCGTCAACTATCCGGAGCACTTCGCGGCGGTCGCACTTCATTCTGGCCCCGCTTTTGGCGAGGCGCGTTCCGGCATTGCGGCGATGGACGTGATGCGGCGCGGCGCTCGCCGTGAACCGGCCGAACTGGTCGACGAGACCGCCGACGTCGCCAATTATCCCGGCATGCCGGCCATCATCATCCACGGCGACGCCGACCATGTGGTCTCGCCTGTCAACGCGGACCAGTTGGCGGTGCAGTTTCTCCGTCTGAACCGTGTCGTCGACCAGAACGGCGCGCGCAAATCCGGCGAAGTGCGCGAAGAGCGCAAGGGCGGCGTGGTCATGCGTGACTACCTGCGCGGCGGGCGGCGCGTGGTGCGGCTGTGTCGCGTGCAAGGGCTCGCTCATGCCTGGAGCGGCGGCGACGAGGCGGTGCCGTTTCATTCCGCCAAAGGTCCGGACGCAAGCGCCATGGTGTGGGAATTCTTCAAGCATCAGCGCCGCACGGGCACGGGCCGTATTGCGGAAGCTGCCGCCACAGCGGCCTCCGCAGGCTCCCGGTGACGTAGGAACAACAATTCGAAATGAGTGCTGGCGCGAAACTAGGGTTTTCCCTATAATAGGGGTTATCCCTTAGGCGTTAACGCCTAAATTCATTTTCGAGGTTGACCATGTATCTGCTTAGCCGCCTTTTCCTGTTTCTGACCAAGTCGCCCGATCAACTCGCCAAAGAACGCGCTGACGCGTTCCTCGCTGAAGCAACGGATCTGTACGATCTGGAATTCCGCATGCGCAAGCTGGACCGCGAGGCGAATGTCCGCCAGCCGTCGTGGATGAGCCAGCACTAAGCTGCGCGAA
Organism: Paraburkholderia sp. RL17-381-BIF-C; assembly: GCF_046026435.1. NCBI lineage: Bacteria > Pseudomonadati > Pseudomonadota > Betaproteobacteria > Burkholderiales > Burkholderiaceae > Paraburkholderia > Paraburkholderia sp. RL17-381-BIF-C. The sequence goes on from NZ_JARESX010000006.1 coordinate 59,850, forward strand.
TTAAAACATCGGCGCGCATTGAAACGTCGATGTCCTGGGTGAAGCGCCCAAGCTGTCGCAAACTCGCACACGTGCACAGACAGCCGGATTCGATTGCCACCACGCGTGATTCAACACCGCGGCGAACGCCACCCAAACTCTGTAGCGCATCAACAAGTCCGCCCGCCCGGCCGTTCATTTCAGGCAACGCCAGCAGCGACGGCAATCGACTCATCAACGAGTCTTCTTTTTACGTGCTGAACCCACGCAAAGCGACGTGAGCAGGTGCTCACTTGCCAAAACGGGCCAGCGTGCGCGCCCGTGCTTCGGCATGGTCCACGATCGGCGCCGGATAGTCTTTACCCAACACCACACCGCAATCGGCGAGCCGCTCCGCGCCCGCTAGCCAAGGCGCATGAATCCACTTCGACGGCAGCTTTGCCAGTTGAGGCAGATAGCGTTTGATGAAGCGTCCCTCGGCGTCGAATTTCTCAGACTGCGTGACCGGATTGAAAATCCGGAAGTAAGGCTGCGCATCGCATCCCGTCGAGGCCGCCCACTGCCAGCCGCCGTTATTTGCCGAGAAATCGAAGTCGTTGAGCTGTTCGGCGAAGTACCGCTCGCCGAGGCGCCAGTCCACGCCGAGATCCTTCACCAGAAAACTCGCCGTCACCATCCGCAAGCGGTTGTGCATGTAGCCGGTGCGATTCAGTTGCAGCATGGCGGCGTCGACCAGCGGGTAGCCCGTGCGCCCGTCGCACCACGCGGCAAACGCCTCGTCCGCTTCCGGGCCTTGCTCCCAGCGCAGCCGGTCATACTCTTCCTTGAACGACGCACCGCTAGCCAGCCGCGGATGATGCGCCAGAATCATGAAGTAGAAGTCCCGCCAGATCAGTTCCGACAGCCATGTTGCCGAGCCTTGTCCATCGGGTTGCAGCGACATCTCATGGGCGAGGCGCGCGAGCGTGCGGATCGAGACTGTGCCGAAGCGCAGATGCATCGACAGATAGCTCGGGCCCTTGGCTGCGGGGAAGTCGCGCCGGTCGGCGTAGCTGTCGATGCGGGTCATGAAATCGTCGAGCAGGGTTTGCGCGCCGCTCATGCCCGTGGGCAACTTGAGTTCACCGAGATTGCTCGGCGCGAAGCCGAGTTGTTCGAGCGACGGCAACTGGCGGTCCAGCTTCGATGGCGGCGCGGCCAGATGTTTCGCGTACGTTTCCACGGGATACGGCTTCAGATCGAAAGCGTTCAGTTGCTTGAGCCATGCATTCTTGTATGGCGTGAACACCGTGAACGGTTTGCTCTGGCCGGTGAGCACCTCGTCGCGCTCGAAAATCACCTGATCCTTGAACGTCAGCCATTGGCGGCCGGCATCGGTGAGCTGCTCGCGCACCGTCTCGTCACGCTCGATAGCGACCGGCTCGTAGTCGTGATTGGCGAACACGGCGTCTACGCTGAGTTCGTCGGCCAGCTTCGGTACCAGATCGGCCGGATTGCCGTAAAGCACGATCAGACCGCCGCCCTTCACGCGTAACGCCTCGTCCAGTTCGCCCAGCGCCGCGAGAATGAACTCGATGCGGCGGTCCTGCGGCTGCGTGTCCGGATGACGAGCCCGCCACACGTCGACCAATGGTTGCAGAATCGTCGTATCGAACACGAACACGCACCACACGCGCTCGCAATGCTTGAGCGCGTAGTAGAGCGCGGCGTTGTCCGTGTTGCGCAGGTCGCGGCGAAGCCAGACCAGCCCGGTATCGAAGGTGTCGTTCAGTCGTCGGACGCGTGTCATCAGGAAATATGGATTGTTGGACCAGGACGGATGGTGGCGCTATTTCCGACCGCAAGCGTAACAAGCCTGGCAAGCGGTGGCACGGACCCGTTTTGCACATTGCATGCCGCGTCCGCAAATTGGGACAGCGCCGGCCCCTATTGTGCAGGGTGCGGGCGCTGTGTGTGTAGTGGTGGCGCGGTTTTCAGCGTCGCTTCAGCGATTGTTCAACGCTTCTTTGGCGATGCGCCGAAGAGGCAGCTTAGGCGATTTGCAAACGAACCGCGACGTTGTTGCGCGTGGCGTTCGAATACGGGCAGACCTGATGCGCGGCGTCGACCAGTTCCTTGGCCGCGCTTGCGTCGAGACCCGGAAGCGAAACGCGCAGGTCGATGTCGAGCGCGAAGCCGCCCTTGTCGTTCGGGCCGATACCGACTTCCGCCGTGACTTGCGTGTCTGCCGGCAAAGTTTTCTTCTGCTGACCGGCGACGAACTTCATTGCGCTCAGGAAACACGCCGAGTAGCCGGCTGCGAAAAGTTGTTCCGGATTCGTACCCGCCGCGCCCGTGCCGCCCAATTCGCGCGGCGCGGCCAGCTTAACGTCCAACGCATTGTCCGACGACACTGCACGGCCGTCGCGGCCACCGGTGCTCGTTGCGCTTGCTTTGTAGAGGATGTTCATGGTGCTGCTCCTTTGTCCGGGTTATCAGGATTTGCGTGTTTGCCGCTCTTTGCTGGCCTGCCGTTCCGGCAGAGCACTCATCGCTTGGCATGTGACAAAGATAGTGTGCAAATCATTTGTGTGCAAATGATTTTTTGCATGAAGGCGATAGCGCATGATCTGGAGCGGACCGTCTAGTGGTCCATGTAATCGTTGAGGGTGCCGCGCAGGCGCGTCAGGTCGTCCCGCAAGCGCAGCAGGAATTCGGGTGTCTGCTGCGTTGCGCAGAAGATTTCCGCGGGCACTTCGCGCGCCTGGCGCTTGAGTGCCGAACCGGCTTTGGTGAGCCGGACGTAGACGAGACGCTCGTCGTCGGTGCCGCGTACCCGCTCCACCAGCCCTTGCGCCTCGAGGCGCTTGAGCAGCGGCGTGACCGTCGCCGAATCGAGGTTCAGGCGCGCGGCCATGTCTTTGACCGTGACGTCGTCGCTCTCCCACAGTGCCAGCATCGCGAGATATTGCGGGTACGTCAGGCCGAGTTTATCGAGCAGCGGCTTGTACGCCTTGGTCATGGCGAGCGAGGTGGAGTAGAGGGCGAAGCAGAGTTGCTCGTCGAGGGTGAAGGGCAAAGCGGGGCGCTGGGTCATGATGCATCTCGCAAAAAATAGCGTGCAAATCGATTGCGCGCAAACCATTGTGCCGCAAATCGACGCACGTTGACGAGTGCGGTTGGGGATGGCTGAAGCGGGAAAGACAGACGCCGCGATGAAGGCGGCGCAGGGTCCGGCGCTAGAACCGCGCCGTACCTGAACGGAATTCAAGCCGCCGGGGTGGTCGGCAAGTCCGGTGTTTCGGGCGTTTGCACACCGAAACAGCCGCGATAGGTTGCGTAGAACGAGCAGTACAGCATGGTTGTCACGATCATCGTGGCGGGCATCAGAACCGCGAACGCGAAGTCGCCCGCACCCAGCGCCTGCATCAGCGCGGACAAGCCGAGCGACACCGTGATCGCTACTGCGAACCACAGCGCGCCGAACACAATGAACGCGCCGCGGTTGCGCCAGCAACTGACGATGCTGAAGAACATCGCCTTGACGGGCGGCACGTCATGCCATGCCGTGAGAATCGGCGAGAACCAGAAGATCATGGCGACCGGAAGGTAGAGCGCCAAAGCCGTGATTACCGCTAGCGGAATATTGCTGTTGGCAATTGCGTCCTGGTCCATCGTGGCGCCGCCGAGCATCACTTTGAGCAGCATGCCGCCGTCGGCGAGTGCCGAACCGGCCAGCACCAGCGCCATCGCGAGGACATAGAGCACACCGAGCACCAGCAGCCGTTTGGCGACCACCGGGCCGTACGAATGAAAACCGTCGACCAGAATGGTGGGGAAGACCGGCTTGCCCGCGATCGTGTTGCGGCACGCCGCCATGAAACCGACCGCGACGCCCGGAATGAACGCCAAGGGCAACACGCCGCCGATCACTGGAATCTGCGACACGAGCGTCATTACCAGCAGATAGGTGAAGAACAGCGTCAGAAACGCGAGCGGGTTCTTGCGGAACAGCCAGATACCCTGCCGGAACCACACATAGCCGGTTTTCGCGGGGACTTCGATCAGTTGCATGAGGTATGAATGCCTGGAAGTGCAACGCCGGACAGGCGTTCGCGCAGAATGCGCTCGAAATGGCCGGGATCGTGCGGTTTGAGCAACTCGGCCGCGCGCGGCAAATGGAAATCATACAGGCGCGAGACCCAGAAACGATATGCACCCGCGCGCAGCATGTCGCCCCAATGACGGTTTTCTTCTGCGGTGAACGGGCGCACGGTCTGGTAAGCGCGCAGCATGGCTTCAGTGCGCGCGTCGTCGAGCTTGCCGGTGGCGAGGTCGACGCACCAGTCGTTGACCGTCACCGCCACGTCGAACAGCCATTTATCGCAGCCGGCGAAATAGAAGTCGAAGAAACCGCCCAGGCGTACCTCGTGGCCCGTGTCCGGATCGGCGTGGGCGAACATGGCATTGTCGCGGAACAGATCGGCGTGGCATGGGCCTTCGGGTAGCGCGGCGTAATCGGCCGAGGCGAAAAAGGCTTCCTGATGCGCCAGTTCGGACGACAGCAGGTCGCGTTGCTCGCCTTCCAGAAACGGCAGAACGGTCGGCACGGTTTCCTTCCACCACGGCAGGCTGCGCAGATTGGGCTGATAGGCCGGGTAATCGCGTCCTGCCAGATGCATGCGCGCCAGCATTTGCCCGACCTCGATGCAGTGCTCGACGCCCGGCGCCAATTCCGGCGCGCCCTCGAGTTTGGTCACGATCGCAGCGGGCTTGCCTTGCAGCAGGCCGAACAGCGCGCCGTCTTCGCGTGGCATGGGGTCCGGCACCGGCACGCGGTGCGCGGCCAGATGCCGCATGAGGTCGAGATAGAACGGCAGTTGTTCGGCTGTCAGCTTTTCGAAGATCGTGAGGACGTATTCGCCGCGCGTTGTCGTCAGAAAGAAGTTGCTGTTTTCAATACCGGAGGAGATGCCACGAAATTCGACGACGTCGCCGAGATCGTAATGGCGCATCCATTCTGCAAGTTGGGGTTCAGTGACAGCGGTGAAGACAGCCATGCGGGAAACGTCGAGTCAGGTTGGTCGGGCTGGCGCAGTGCGGCCAGTGCGATGTGTGGCAAATGCGGTACGAAACGTGTTCTCTGGGACCGTGAAGCGCTGCGGCATTTTCAATGCCGAACCGCCCAGGTTGGAATCCGGCAAGCAGGCCGAAGGCCAGGACGACACCTTGCGGGCGGCGTGGATCCGGGCGGCGGCCCACTCCGGGGCCGCCGTGCCGGCATGCATCAATAGGTCAGGTTCACCGACGGCAAGCGCGTGCTTGCGCGGCCGTTGTCGCGCACGGTGGGCGACGTGTCGAGCGGCGCGCTCATCTGGTAGCGCGTGCCGAGGTTCGAATGCACGTTGATTTCGACGGGCTTGCCTTTGTCGCGGTATTCGGTGATTTCGGTGCCGTTCGGGCTGCGCTCGTAAAAGCTCGGCGTGCGCGGAACATTGATTTCGACCTTCGAGCTGACCTCGGCGGCCGGACGATTGATCTTCGCCAGGTCCGGCAGACCCGCCCGTTCATTGGCGGACTGGGGCGCGCCGGGGGGCGGAGTGTCATCGACAGGCTGGGCAGCCATCGCGGCGTTGCCAAAGGCGAGGGCCAGTGCAACGGCGACGGGAAGGAGCGGCTTCATGGTGATTCTCCGATAGGGTGCCCCGATTCTAGCAAATCCAGCCTGCCCATCGGGCGCGATCGCCTTATTTTGCGCCGCTTTCGCGCGGCGTGCCCGCAATCTTGCGAGCCGCGTGCGAGCGTGTGTTGCGACGCCGCCAGGTCATTTGGCGATCACGCGTTCCGTGGTAATGTCGCCTCATCAATCGAGGCGAATGAAGATGAACAACGATACCAATCAACGCGCGGTGCAGACTCCCGCCAACAGCTTCCCGACCGAATCCTTCGACGACGCGACCGAGGCCGTTACCCGCCTCTCGGCGATCTACGAAGCGAACACTTCGTTCTTGCGCGACGCCTTCGCGCGCTATCGCCGCAACGAACTGTTCCCGAGCCGCGTGCGCGCCTGCTATCCCTTCGTGCGCGTGTGCACCGAGGTCAACACGCATATCGACTCGCGCCGCTCGTATGGTTTCGTCGCGGGTCCGGGCGTGTTCGAGACGACCGTTACGCGCCCTGACCTGTTTGGCAATTACTATCGCGAGCAATTGCGCCTGCTGGCGAAGAACCATCACGTGAAGATCGAAGTCGGCGTGTCGGATCAGCCGATTCCGATTCATTTCGCGTTCGCCGAGGGCATCCACCTCGAAGGCGATCTGGATCGCGAGCGTCTGTTCCTGATGCGCGATGTGTTCGACACGCCCGACCTCGCGCTGCTCGACGACCGCATCGTCAACGGCACCTATGAGCCGCAGCCGGGCGAGCCGCATCCGCTCGCGCTGTTCACGGCGGCGCGGGTCGATTTCTCGCTGCACCGGCTGAAGCACTACACGGCCACGTCGCCCACGCATTGCCAGAACTACGTGCTGTACACGAACTACCAGTTCTATATCGACGAGTTCGTCAAACTCGGCCGCACGATGATGGCCCATACCGACGACGAAGAACTGCGCGCCTATCGCAGCGAATACACCTCGTTCGTCGAGCCTGGCGACGTGGTCACGTACAACGAGAACCTCGGCGAGCAGGCGCAGGAAGGCACCGCTCCGCCGCGCCTGCCGCAGATGCCGGCGTATCACCTGAAGCGCGCCGACGGCAGCGGCATCACGATGGTCAACATCGGCGTGGGTCCGTCGAATGCGAAGACCATTACGGATCACATCGCCGTGTTGCGTCCGCATGCGTGGATCATGCTCGGCCACTGCGCAGGCCTGCGCAATACGCAGCGCCTAGGCGACTATGTGCTCGCGCACGGCTACGTGCGCGAGGATCACGTGCTCGACGACGACCTGCCGCTGTGGGTGCCGATTCCTGCGCTCGCCGAAGTGCAGGTCGCGCTGGAACGCGCGGTCGCGCAGGTTACGCAACTGGACGGCGTCGAATTGAAGCGTGTGATGCGCACGGGCACGGTGGCAAGTGTGGATAACCGTAACTGGGAATTGCGCGATCACCGCGAGCCGGTGCAGCGGCTGTCGCAAAGCCGCGCGATTGCACTCGACATGGAAAGCGCGACGATCGCCGCCAATGGCTTCCGTTTCCGCGTGCCTTACGGCACCTTGCTCTGCGTGTCCGACAAGCCATTGCATGGCGAGCTCAAGCTGCCGGGCATGGCCGATCAGTTCTATCGCGCGCAGGTCGATCAGCATCTGCAGATCGGCGTGAAGGCGATGGAGCTATTGCGGATGAACGGGCTGCATCGTTTGCATAGCCGCAAGCTGCGCAGCTTCGCGGAAGTGGCGTTCCAGTAAACGCCTTTTCACAAGCGGGCAAGGTGAGCGCAGGTTCGGCTCGCCTTTGTTCGATCAAAGCTGCCCGAAGCCGGTCAGCCCGATCAAACTGCCGGCTGCCAGCAGCCACAGTGGATGAATGCGCGTCTTCATCGCCATCACGGCGGTGAAGGCGGTAATCGCCCATGCAATGGCCGTCGGGTTCGACGCTTCGGCAATCAGCGCCGCGCTCGCGGCGACAATGCCGGCAGTCACCGGCACCAGTCCCAATTGCGCGTAACGACGCCACGGGCGGTCCTTGAATCGCTCCCACGCATGCATGGCGAGGATCGTCACGAGCGACGACGGCCCGAACTTTGCCACCGAGGTCACCAGCATGCCCGCCCAACCAGCCACATGCCAGCCGACCAGCGTAACGATCATCAGATTCGGGCCGGGCGCCGCTTGCGCGAGCGCGAACAGGGCGCTGAATTCGCTGGCCGGCATCCAGTGATGCACATCCACCACTTGCCGCTGCATCTCCGGAAGAATCGTGTTGCCGCCGCCGAACGCCAGTAGCGAAAGCTGGCTGAAAATAACGGCGAGGGAAATGAGCGTGTCGTTCATCGTGCGCTCCGCGAGGCGATGTAAATGCTGAGCGGCGTCAGCACGAGCATGGTGGGCAGAAGCGGTAGACGCATGATGGCAATCGCAATGAAGCCGAGCGCCGCGATAAGCGCGGCCATCGGACTATGCCGTAACGGCAACAGAATTTTCACGGCCATCGAGATCAGCAGGCCGGCAGCCGCTGCGGCAAGACCGGCAAACAGATGGCGAACGTGCGGGTCGTTCTGCGTGTGTTCGTACAGCACGCCAAGGCCGATCACCACCAGCGACGGTCCCGCGATCAGTCCGAGGAGGCCGGCCAGTGCGCCCGGCACGCCGCGAAAGCGCATGCCCATTGCTACCGAAAGATTGATCACGTTGCCGCCCGGTAAAAACTGGCATAGGCCGAGCAGGTCGGTGAATTCGTCGGCGCTCAGCCAGCGGCGTTGTTCGACCAGCGCGCGCCGCGCCAGCGGCAGTGCGCCGCCGAACGAGATCAGCCCGAGGCCGAGAAAGCCGCCGAAGATTTCCCGCACGGTGGGCGTGGGCGCCAGCGCGGGCTCGGACAAGGTGAGATCGTGGTCCATGTCGGTTCGCTTCCAGTTCAAGCTCAGGAGGTTAGCGCCGAACCCGCGGCGGGCAAAACGATTTTTGAGCGCCGGCTTGTGATCTAGAATCACAAGCATGGCCCGTAACCTTCCTCCTTTTCCGGCGCTGCGCGCCTTCGAAGCCGCGGCGCGGCATGAAAGCTTCACCGCCGCGGCGACCGAGCTGCATGTGACGCATGGTGCAATCAGCCGGCAGGTCGCGGCTTTCGAAACGTGGCTCGGCGTGCAGGTGTTTCAGCGTCGCGGCAAACGCGTGCGCCTGACCGAAGAAGGGCGCCGCTACCTGTCCACCGTTCAGGCCGCGTTCGACAGCATCGCGCGTGCAACGGACCAATTGCGCGACACCGGCGTCGTCCATGTGCTGCGCGTGAATGCGTTGCCCACGTTCGCGATGAAATGGCTGCTGCCGCGCCTGCATCAGTTCCAGCGCAAGGTGCCGAATGTGGAGTTGAGACTGTCGACCTCGAACGCGCCGGTCGACACTCTGGACGGCTTCGACGTTGCGGTTCGTCGCGGTCCCGCACACTGGCCCAACTGCGTGAGCGGCCATTTTCTGGGCGAAAGCGAGATTCCCGTGTGCAGTCCGGCGCTATTGCAGCGCTCGCCGATCAACGTCGCCGACGATCTCGCGCGGCACGTGCTGCTGCATTCCGACACGCGGCCGGATGCCTGGAGCAACTGGTTGTCGGCGGCCGGCGTGATGGTGAAATGCCGCAAGAAGCAATCGTTCGATCACTTCTATCTGGCCTTGCAGGCCGCGGTGGACGGCCTTGGTGTCGCGCTCGGTCCGCTGCCCCTGCTCTCGGATGAGCTGGCGTCGGGTCGGCTCGTGGTGCCGCTGGCGGCCCCGCGCATCGATGCACGCGGCTATTGGTGGGTCGCACGGCGCGAGGTCGCGCATGCGCCGCTAGTCGAGCAGTTCTGCGAATGGTTGCAGGCGCAAGGCGATCAAACCCGCGAAAAGGAAACGGGCAGCCTCGAGGCTACCCGTTAGTGATCTGCGTGTTCATGGCGCATGGAGTTGCATTCGCTTCGCGCCGCAGCGCGAAGCGCGCAGACTCACAGATAGAACATCCGGTCTTCATCCGACTTGGTCGGCTGCGGCTCGGTTTCTTCGCGGTCTTCATAGAACTTCAGCACCGCTTCGAGCACCTGGTCCGGATCGTCGATGACCTGCATCAGGTCCATGTCGGCCGGGTTGATCAGGCCCATGGGCGTGAGCGAGTTCTTGAACCACGCAAGCAGGCCTTCCCAGAACTCCGCGCCCACCAGAATGATCGGCACATGACGCGACTTCTTGGTCTGGATGAGCGTGAGCACTTCGGCAAGTTCGTCCAGCGTGCCGAAGCCGCCGGGCATGACGATCACGGCGTCCGAGTTCTTCACGAACGTGACCTTGCGCGTGAAGAAATGGCGGAAGCGCAGCGAGATGTCTTGCCATTGATTGCCCGATTGCTCGTGCGGCAATTCGATGTTCAGACCGACCGACGGGGCCTTGCCCGCATGAGCGCCCTTGTTGGCCGCCTCCATGATGCCCGGGCCGCCGCCCGAGATCACCGCAAAGCCGGCGTCGGACAACTTGCGCGCGATTTGCGTGGCAAGTTTGTAGTAGGGCGAGTTCGGTTTCAGGCGAGCCGAACCATAGATGCTGACAGCCGGGCGAATCTCCGAGAGGTACTCGGTCGCCTCGATAAACTCTGCCATAATCGTGAACATCTGCCACGATGCGCGGGCCTTTTTGGCCGTTGCGCGCTCTTGATCTGCGAGTGATCGCAGACTCGGAATCACTTTTCTCTTAGTCATAATGCCTGAAGAACGAAGCCTTGAAGGTAAGACCCTGCTATTGGTCGACGGTTCGAGTTATCTGTACCGGGCCTACCATGCGATGCCTGATCTGCGCAGCCCCGACGGTGGTCCGACAGGTGCGCTCTACGGGATGATCAACATGCTGCGGCGCATGCGCAAGGAAGTCACAGCAGAGTATAGCGCGTGCGTGTTCGACGCCAAGGGCAAAACGTTTCGCGACGACTGGTATCCCGACTATAAGGCGAATCGCCCGTCCATGCCGGACGATCTCTCGCGTCAGATCGAGCCGATTCATGTGGCCGTGCGCGCGCTCGGCTGGCCGTTGCTGATGATAGAAGGTGTCGAGGCCGACGACGTGATCGGCACGCTCAGCACCGAAGCGGAAAAGCGTGGCATGAATGTGATCGTGTCGACGGGTGACAAGGATCTGGCGCAGCTTGTGTCGGATCATGTCACCCTCATCAATACGATGACTAACGAAACGCTCGACCGCGCCGGTGTGCTCGCCAAGTTCGGCGTGCCGCCGGAGCGCATTGTCGACTACCTGTCGTTGATCGGCGATACCGTCGACAACGTGCCGGGCGTCGAGAAATGCGGGCCGAAAACAGCGATCAAATGGCTGACGCAATTCGAGTCGCTGGATGGCATCGTCGCACATGCGGACGAAATTAAAGGTGCGGTAGGAGACAATTTGCGCCGTGCGCTCGATTTTCTGCCGATGGCGAAGAAACTCGTCACGGTGGATCGCAACTGCGATATGACCGACCATATCGTCTCGATCGAAGAAAGCCTGCAAAGCCGGCCGGAATCGCGCGAGGAATTGCGCGAGGTGTTCACGCGCCACGGCTTCAAGACGTGGCTGCGCGAAGTGGAAATCGCGGACGCCGTGGAAGGTCCGGAAACCGACGTGGCGCCTGCTTTGTCGGTGGATCACGAGCGCCATTACGACACCGTGCAGACGTGGGAGCAATTCGACGCGTGGTTCGAGAGGATCAACGCGGCCGAGTTGACCTCCTTCGATACGGAAACCACCTCGCTCGACCCCATGGTCGCGCAGATCGTGGGGCTGTCGTTGTCGGTCGAGGCGGGCCGTGCGGCCTATGTGCCGCTCGCGCATCGCGGCCCGGACGCTCCCGTGCAATTGCCGCGCGACGAAGTGCTCGCGAAGCTCAAGCCGTGGCTCGAAAGCGCGCAGCACAAGAAGGTCGGCCAGCATCTCAAGTACGACGAGCAGGTGCTGGCGAACTACGGCATCGAAATGCGCGGTATCGAACACGACACGCTACTGGAATCGTACGTGGTCGAATCGCATCGCACGCACGACATGGACAGCCTCGCGCTGCGTCATCTCGGTGTGAAGACGATCAAGTACGAAGAGGTGGCGGGTAAGGGCGCGGGGCAGATCGGCTTCGACGAAGTCGCGTTGGACAAGGCCGCGGAATACGCAGCGGAAGACGCCGACATCACCTTGCGGCTGCACCAGGTGCTGTACCCGCAGGTGGCGGCGGAGAAAACGCTCGAGTACGTCTATCGCGACATCGAACTGCCCACCTCGCGCGTGCTGCGGAAGATGGAACGCACGGGCGTGCTGATCGACGCGGAGAAGCTGCGTCAGCAAAGCAGCGAAATCGCCACGCGTCTCATTCAGCTGGAAAGCGAGGCGTATGTGCTGGCCGGCGGCGAATTCAATCTGGGTTCGCCGAAGCAGATCGGGCAGATCTTCTTCGAGAAGCTGGAGTTGCCGGTGGTCAAGAAGACCCCGAGCGGCGCACCGTCCACGGACGAAGAAGTGTTGCAAAAACTCGCGGAAGACTTTCCGCTGCCGAAGATCCTGCTCGAACATCGTGGCCTGTCGAAGCTGAAATCGACCTACACGGACAAGCTGCCGCGCATGGTCAACGCCACCACGGGCCGCGTGCATACGAACTATGCGCAGGCCGTGGCGGTGACGGGACGTTTGGCATCGAACGATCCGAACCTGCAGAACATTCCCGTCCGTACCGGCGAAGGCCGCCGTATTCGCGAAGCGTTTATTGCACCGCCGGGGCACAAGCTGGTCTCCGCGGACTACTCGCAGATCGAATTACGCATCATGGCGCACATTTCGGGCGACGAATCGTTGCTGCGTTCGTTCTCGCAAGGGGAAGACATTCACCGCGCCACCGCGGCGGAAATCTTCAGCGTGACGCCGCTCGAAGTCTCGAACGACCAGCGCCGCGTAGCCAAGGTCATCAACTTTGGTCTGATCTACGGCATGAGTTCGTTCGGGCTCGCCTCGAACCTCGGCATCACGCGCGACGCGGCCAAGCTCTATATCGACCGCTATTTCGCGCGTTATCCGGGTGTGGCGCGTTATATGGACGAAACGCGCGTGAGCGCGAAGGCCAAGGGTTATGTCGAAACGGTGTTCGGCCGCCGCCTGTGGCTGCCCGAGATCAACGGCGGCAACGGTCCGCGCCGTCAGGCCGCCGAGCGCGCCGCGATCAACGCGCCGATGCAAGGCACGGCCGCCGATCTGATCAAGCTCTCGATGATCGCGGTGCAGAAATGGATCGAAGAGTCGAAGATCGGTACGCGCATGATCATGCAGGTGCATGACGAACTGATTCTAGAGGTACCGGACGCGGAATTGTCCGACGTGCGCAAGCGCTTGCCCGAGTTGATGTGCGGTGTCGCCGACCTGAAGGTGCCGCTGGTCGCCGAAGTGGGCGCCGGCCTGAACTGGGAAGAAGCGCATTGACTTGCGTATGACGGGGCGCGATATCGTCGTGCGCATGTCACACATGCGCATTGATGGCTTGTGACAACCCGTGTTGCTCGCGGACAATCGCTCAAAGGCGGCGCGCTCGGGTGAGATCTCGTGCGCGTCGCGGCGACGCATAACCCATCGGCAAACACGGAGAGTTCAATGCATCGTTTTATCGTCGTTGGCGGAGGCGCGGGGGGACTGGAACTGGCGACGCGTTTGGGCGATCGCTACGCACCCCACAAGAACAAGGGCAGCGTGCGGGCGCAGGTCACGCTCGTCGACCGGAATCCGACGCATATCTGGAAGCCGCTGTTGCACGAAGTGGCGGCCGGTAGCATGGACCCCTTCACGCAGGAACTCGAATATGCGGCGCAAGCGCGCTGGCATGGCTTCGAATTTCAGCAGGGCGAACTGACGGGCCTCGACCGCGCGAACCAGCGCCTCACGCTTGGAACCGTGCTCGACGACGACGGCGCCGAACTGCTACCCGAACGCGAGCTTGAATACGACACGCTGATCATCGCGATCGGCAGCACGACCGCATTCTTCGGCGTAAAGGGTGCGCCCGAATTCTCCCTTGCGCTCGACACGGTCAGCCAGGCCGAGCGTTTCCGCAAACGCCTGATCGCGGCGTGCATGCGCGCCGAACATCAGGTGCACGAGCCCGTCGAATCGGGTCCGGGCACGTCGTCCACGGGCGAGCCGCGCATTCAGGTGGCGATTGTCGGCGGCGGCGCAACGGGGGTGGAACTGTCGGCGGAATTGCGCAACACCGCGCAGGTGCTGTCCGCATACGGCCTGCATAAGCTCGATCCGCGGCATGACGTCGGGATCGTGCTGATCGAGGCGGGGCCGCGTATTCTGCCGGCTCTGCAGGAAAGGGTTTCGACAGCTACGGCCGAGCTGCTCACCAAGCTCGGTGTGAAGCTGATGATCGGCGAAACCGTGGCCGAAGTCGCGCCCGGCCTGATCCGCACCGCAAGCGGCAAAACCGTGCGCGCCGATTTGACGGTGTGGGCGGCGGGTATCAAGGCGCCGGCGGTGCTGAGCCAGCTCGACGGCCTGCCGGTGAATCGTCTGGGCCAGCTCGTCGTGCGCCGCACGCTGCAAACCGAAATCGACGACAACGTTTTCGCGCTTGGCGATTGCGCCGCTTGTCCGTGGCCGGGCAATGAGCGCAACGTGCCGCCGCGCGCGCAGGCGGCTCACCAGCAGGCAAGCTTCCTGATGAAGGCGCTGGCGGCGCGGCTCGATGGCAAGCCGTTGCCGGAATTTACCTATCGCGACTTTGGTTCGCTGGTGTCGCTCGGGCATTTCAGCGCCGTCGGCAATCTGATGGGCGGGGTGATCGGCGGCAATATGCTGATCGAAGGGTTGTTCGCGCGCTTCATGTACATGTCGCTGTACCGGCTGCACATCGCCGCGCTGCACGGCTACGCGCGGATGGTGCTCGATACGTTCGCTCACTGGTTACGCCGGACAACGCTGCCGCGGGTCAAGCTCCACTGACTTGGGCTGTGCCGCGCCTGGTCGGCGCCCGGAAACGTTGCTTCTGCAACAGGATGCGTGTCAGGCGTATCCTGTTGCCTCCAACGTTCAACCGAGGAGCGCCGCATGCTGAAACCCGAGATCGACAGCCTGGTCCCGCACGTCCCCTTCGACCGTCGCACTTTCATTAAAGCAGCGCTCGGCACCGGATTCGCCGCCGCCGTGCTGCCGGTATCCGCGCAAACTATCCATACGGACAGCGACGGTCTCGAAGCCGGCGAAGTGGCGGTGCGCTCCGGCGACACGTTGGTGCCGGCGTACCGCGCGCAGCCGAAGGGTAAGACGCACTTGCCGGTGATCATCGTCGTGCACGAGATTTTTGGCGTGCACGAGCATATCGCCGACGTGTGCCGGCGCTTCGCCAAGCAGGGCTATCTCGCGATCGCGCCGAATCTGTACGAGCGGCAGGGTGATCCGACCGTTTATACGAGCATGCAACAGCTCAACGAGCAACTGGTCAGCAAGGTGCCGGACGATCAGGTCATCGGCGATCTCGACGCGACGGTTGCCTGGGCGGGCGAGCATGGCGGCGATCTGAACCGCCTAGGCGTGAACGGCTTCTGCTGGGGTGGGCGCATTGCATGGCTGTACGCCGAACATAACCCGCGACTGAAGGCGGGCGCCGCCTGGTATGGACGAGTAACGGGCGCAAAGAACGCGATAACGCCGGCCAATCCGCTCGACGAGGTCGCGCAGCTTCATGCGCCGGTCCTGGGACTCTATGGGTTGCAGGATCAGAGCATTCCGCAGGACACGCTCGAACAGATGAAGCAGGCCATCGCGCAAGGTCCGCAAGTGGGACGCGGTTCGCAGTTCGTCGTGTATGAAGATGCGGGTCACGCGTTTTTCGCGGATTACCGCCCGAGCTACAAAAAGGCCGACGCGGAAGACGGCTGGCGCCGTACGCTGGCGTGGTTCAAGCAGCATGGCGTAGCCTGAACCGCCTGTTTTTTACGCTGACCGACGAGCCCTCGCGCTCGCGGTTCAAGAAGGCCGTTGCTGCCTGAGTGCGGTTGAACGGCCTTTTTCCAACTTCTCGCCTACCGGGCGCTGACCTTGACGCTCAAGGATTCGGGCCCGTTGCGATGGGCCGCTTCGGATCCGAACTCCACTCGCTCCACGATCCCGCATACAACGCCGCGCCGTGCAGGCCGGCGACTTCCATCGCCAGCGCATTCACACAGGCCGTCACGCCGGAACCGCATTGCAGTATCACGTGCTCCGGCGGCGTGTCCGCGAGCAGCGCGTGGAATTCCTCGCGCAGCGTATGAGCCGGCTTGAAGCGGCTGTCGGCGGTGAGGTTGTCCTTGAAGAAGCGGTTGAGCGCGCCGGGAATGTGGCCGCCGACACGATCCAGCGTCTCGTTCTCGCCGCGATAGCGGTCGGCCGCGCGCGCGTCGACCACGACCCGTTCCTTCGAGCCCAGATTGCGCTCGACCGTTTGCGCATCGACCGTGACGGACAGCGGCGCGCCGGCTTTGAAGTCGCCGGTGTTCTGCGCGGGCGCGTCCTGCGTCAGCGGATGGCCGCCGGCCTCCCATGCTTGCAGTCCACCGTCGAGCAGCGCGACCGCGTCGTGACCGAGCCAGCGCAGCAGCCACCATGCACGGGCGGCGTACATGCCGCCTTGCGCGTCATAGGCGACGACTTGCTGTCCCTGCTTCAGACCGCGCGACTCCAGCGTCTCCACCAGCCGCGCACGATCCGGCAACGGATGGCGGCCGTTCTGGCCGTTCTTCGGCCCCGACAGGTCGCGATCGAGGTGCAGGTAATGGGCGCCGGGCAGATGCCCGGCCAGATAGGCTTTTTCGCCCGCTTCGGGGTCGGCCAGATCGAAACGGCAATCGATGACGAACACGCTGCCCGGCGCGGCGGCGAGGCGTTCCGCGAGATTGGCCGCGGAGATCAGAGTGGTGTAATGAGTGTGGGGCATGACGTCTCCTCGATACTGGCGATGGCGGCCGAGCTATGTTGTTAGTCTAAACAAAAAAGACGGACCGAAGTCCGTCTTTCCATGCGTGCGTACTGCCTGAGGAATCCGGGCAGGCGCCAATCAGATCGTGCCGAGTTCACGCCGCAGGAACTCGTGGAAGTGCTGCATGCCATCTTCCATCGGGCTCTGATACGGGCCGACCTGCGATTCGCCGCGATTCATCAGCGCTCGGCGGCCAGCGTCCATGCGTTCGGCGATCTCGTCGTCTTCGCGGGCCGTTTCCATGTAGGCGGCGCGCTCGGCTTCGACGAACTCCCGTTCGAACAGCGCGATTTCCTCAGGGTAATAGAACTCCACCACGTTGGTGGTTTTCTGCGGACCGCGCGGAATCAGCCACGACACCACCAGCACATGCGGATACCACTCGATCATGATGCCCGGGTAGTACACCATCCAGATCGCGCCGAATTCCGGCGGATTGCCGCCGCGAAAACGCAGCACTTCGTCGTGCCACTTGCGGTACGTCGGGCTGCCCGGCTGCTCCAGATCTTTGTGCACGCCGACCGTCTGCACGCTGTACCAGTCGCCGAACTCCCACGTCAGGTCGTCGCAATTGACGAAACTGCCGAGGCCCGGATGGAACGGCGCGACGTGATAGTCCTCCAGATAGACCTCGATAAAGGTCTTCCAGTTGTAGTTGCACTCGTGGACTTCGACGTGATCGAACATGAAGCCCGAAAAATCGAAATGTTCTTTGGTGCCAAGACGCGCCAGATCGCGCGCGACGTCGCGCCCCTGCGCTTCGAACAGCAGGCCTTGCCAGTTCTGCAGCGGCGTGGCGCCGAGGTTCAGGCAGGGGTTATCCGCAAAATGCGGCGCACCGAGGAGCTGGCCGTTCAGGTCGTAGGTCCAGCGATGCAGGGGGCAGACGATATTCTCCGTCTGGCCGCGGCCGTTGAGCATGATGGCTTGCCGGTGGCGGCACACGTTCGACAGCAGTTCGACTTGCGACTGCTGGTTACGGACGAGCACACGCCCTTCGCTCTCGCTCGGCAAAGCAAAATAATTCCCCGCTTCGGGCACCATGAGATCGTGGCCGATGTAGCGAGGACCTTTCTTGAAAAGGGTGTCGATTTCGCGCGTTAGAAGCGCTTCGTCAAAGTAAGCCGTGACTGGCAGCTGGCTGTGGACAGACCGCAACTGCAATGCATTGCTCAGATTGGACATTCCCACTCCCGTGAAGACGTGAAAGCAGTGAACAACCCAACCATCGAAGGTTTCGATTTAGGGAGCCCGCGATTATACCCGTTTCCCCTTTCTTGGGGCGCTTAAGTGCCTGATTTGGGTCAAAAATGTCAAGTAAGTTCGACCTTTTCGCCGCAGACCGATCACTTTTTTTCTGCGAGACTGGTAAGGCAGCGGAGGGCCGGAAGGCGGGGCGTAGGGCGGCGAGCGGATCGGAATTGTCGCTTTTGCCGTAGAATGTCCGACTTGTTTTAATTTTGCGACTATTCATGGCGAAGACCGCGTCGAAAGATACTGCTGCCACGCCAGCCGAAGGCGTCGACACTACGCCGCTGCCCGAGAATTACGAGGCCGCTCAGGCGGAGCTGGAGGGGCTGGTTGCGCGCATGGAAAGCGGCAATCTCAGCCTCGAGGAGTCGCTCACCGCCTACCGGCGTGGCGCGGCCCTCGTGGCGTTTTGCCAGCAGCAGCTCGAGAAGGTCGAACAGCAGGTGCGCGTGCTCGACGGCGAGACGCTCAAGCCGCTGCCCATGAATACCGCAGGCACAGCCGCTACTGAGAGCGGGGACGACCTATGACATTCGAACAATGGATGCGCTCGGTGCTGGAGCGCGTCGAAACGGCACTAGAACATTACCTGCCGACCGAGGCAACCGAGCCCGCCACGCTGCATGAAGCCATGCGTTACGCGGTGTTGGGCGGCGGCAAGCGGGTTCGCCCGCTGCTGTGCCACGCGGCCGGCGAGCTGACCGGCGCGCGCGCCGAATGCCTCGACGCGGCAGCGGCGGCACTGGAAATGATTCATGTGTACTCGCTCGTCCACGACGACATGCCGTGCATGGACGACGACGCGCTGCGTCGCGGCAAGCCCACGGTACACGTCAAGTATGACGAAGCCACGGCATTGCTGGTCGGCGATGCGCTGCAATCGCAGGCGTTCGTCGCGCTGACCTCGGACGTGCTGGCCCCGGCGCAACAGGCCGCGCTCGTGCGCGAACTGGCGCTGGCGAGCGGCTCGATCGGCATGTGCGGCGGGCAGGCCATCGATCTGGCGAGCGTCGGCCACACGCTGACGCGCGTGCAACTCGAAACCATGCACCGCATGAAAACCGGCGCCTTGTTGCGTGCCGCGGTGCGCATGGGCGCGCTCGCGGGTGAAACGCCGAGCGCGGAAGCCATGCGTTCGCTGGACGCATATTCGGCCGCTGTCGGCCTCGCGTTTCAGGTCGTCGACGATATTCTCGACGTCACGACCGATTCCGCGACGCTCGGCAAAACGGCTGGTAAAGACGCGAAGGACGGCAAGCCGACCTACGTGTCGATTATTGGACTCGACGCGTCGCGCGCGCTCGCGGCACAGCTGCGCAGCGATGCCCACGCTGCGCTGGCGCCGTTTGGCGCACGCGCACAGCGTCTTGCCGAATTGGCCGACCTGGTGGTGAACCGGGTTAGCTGAACGCGAAAGCCCGCCGCCGCGCGCCTCCGTCATGGGGCGCATGTATGAAGTGCGGGCGCGTAAGTTTTCCTACAATGGAACGACGATGTACGACTTGCTGAAAACCATTGACGACCCGGCAGCACTGCGCCGCCTCGATCGCCGCCAATTGCAACCGCTTGCCGACGAGTTGCGTGCCTTTGTGCTCGACAGCGTATCGCAGACGGGCGGCCATCTTTCGTCCAACCTCGGCACAGTCGAGTTGACCATTGCGCTGCACTACGTGTTCGACACGCCGCACGACCGGATCGTCTGGGACGTGGGCCATCAAACTTATCCGCACAAGATCCTGACGGGCCGCCGCGACCAGATGCACACGCTGCGTCAGTTGGGTGGCATCTCGGGCTTCCCGAAGCGTGACGAGTCGGAATACGACACCTTCGGCACGGCGCACTCCAGCACGTCGATTTCCGCGGCGCTCGGCATGGCGGTCGCGAGCAAGCTGCAGGGCGACAACCGCATGGGCATCGCCGTGATCGGCGACGGCGCAATGACGGCCGGTATGGCGTTCGAGGCGATGAACAACGCCGGCGTCGAAGACGACGTGCCGTTGCTGGTCATCCTGAACGACAACGACATGTCGATTTCGCCGCCGGTCGGTGCGCTGAATCGCCATCTGGCGCGTTTGATGTCGGGCCGCTTCTACGCCGCCGCGCGTGCGGGCGTCGAGCGCGTGCTGCGTGTCGCGCCGCCCATGCTCGATCTCGCGCGTAAGCTCGAAGAGCACGCGAAGGGCATGATCGTGCCGGCCACGCTGTTCGAAGAGTTCGGCTTCAACTACATCGGCCCGATCGACGGTCACGATCTCGATTCGCTGATCCCGACGCTGCAGAACATCAAGGAACTGCGCGGTCCGCAATTCCTGCACGTGGTGACGAAGAAGGGCCAAGGCTACAAGCTCGCCGAGGCCGATCCGGTGCTGTACCACGGCCCGGGCAAGTTTAATCCGGCCGAGGGCATCAAGCCGGCCACCACGCCGTCGAAGAAAACGTACACGCAGGTGTTCGGCGAATGGCTGTGCGACGCCGCCGAGCTGGACGCGCGCGTGGTCGGCATCACGCCGGCCATGCGCGAAGGCTCGGGCATGGTGGAGTTCGAGAAGCGCTTCCCGGATCGGTACTTCGACGTCGGCATTGCCGAGCAACACGCGGTGACGTTCGCCGGTGGCCTCGCTGCGGACGGCATGAAGCCGGTCGTCGCGATCTACTCGACCTTCCTGCAACGCGCTTACGACCAACTGATTCACGACGTCGCACTGCAGAACCTGCCGGTGGTGTTCGCGATCGACCGCGCGGGCCTCGTCGGCGCCGACGGTGCAACGCACGCCGGCGCTTACGACCTGGCGTTCCTGCGCTGCATCCCGAACATGACGGTGATGGCCGCGTCGGACGAAAACGAATGCCGCCAGATGCTGTACACGGCATTGCAGCAGCCGAATCCGACGGCGGTGCGGTATCCGCGTGGCGCCGGCACGGGTGTTGCCACCGTCAAGCAAATGGCCGCGCTGCCGATTGGCAAGGGTGAGATTCGTCGCGAAACGTCGCAGCCGGCTGGAAAGCGCATTGCGATTCTGGCGTTCGGCACGATGGTCGCGCCGTCGCTGGCAGCGGCCGAGCAACTGGACGCGACGGTCGCGAACATGCGCTTCGTGAAGCCGCTGGACGCCGATCTGGTCCGTCAACTGGCCGAAACGCACGACGCCATCGTCACAGTCGAAGAAGGCTGCGTGATGGGTGGCGCGGGTTCGGCGTGCGTGGAAGCCCTGCTTGCCAGTGGGGTTACTCGGCCGGTACTACAATTGGGCCTCCCCGATCAATTCATCGATCACGGAGATCCGGCCAAGCTGCTCGCCGCGTGTGGTCTCGACGCCGCGGGTATTGCCAAGTCGATCCGCGAGCGTTTTCTGTTGAGTGGCGCAGTCGGCGGCCAGTCGTCGGTGAAGCGCGTCGCTTAAGCGGCGCTGCTTGCTGCGCGGCCGTCATGCTATGGCGGCCATAGCAATCTCCAACTTGAATCGGTGGGCCTTCGGGCCCATTATTCGACGCCGGCAGGGGCCGGCGTTTGCCGTTGCGCGCCTGGATTCGCGCGGCCGCTGAGCGCCCCGAAGGCTGTTGCCTTGCGGCAGCTCCCGAAGGCGCAAGCCCCCAAAGTGATTTTCTTCGGGGCGGAAGACTTGGGGCGGCCCGGCGTTTCCTGAAAGGACAAGACAATGAACCAGATGAATCCCGCCTTTGTGATGCCCGACGTGCAAAGCACGCCCGACACCCGCCAGATCCCGATTCAACGGGTTGGCGTGAAGGCCGTGCGCCATCCTTTGACAGTGCGCACGCAAGCCGGCGAGGTTCAGCCGACGGTCGGCACATGGAATCTCGACGTGCATTTGCCGGCTGACCAGAAAGGCACGCACATGTCGCGTTTCGTCGCGTTGCTCGAAGAGAACAAGGCGCCGCTGGAGCCCGCAACGTTCCGCACCATGCTCGTCGCGATGCTCGAAAAGCTCGAAGCCGAGGCGGGCCGCATCGAAGTGTCTTTCCCTTACTTCGTGAACAAGACCGCACCTGTGTCGGGTGTGCAAAGTCTGCTGGACTACGAAGTCACGTTGACGGGTGAGACCCGCAACGGCGCAACGCGTCTGTTCCTGCAAGTGCAGGTGCCGGTTACCAGCCTCTGCCCGTGTTCGAAGAAGATCTCGCAGTACGGCG
Organism: Paraburkholderia sp. RL17-381-BIF-C; assembly: GCF_046026435.1. Lineage (NCBI taxonomy): Bacteria > Pseudomonadati > Pseudomonadota > Betaproteobacteria > Burkholderiales > Burkholderiaceae > Paraburkholderia > Paraburkholderia sp. RL17-381-BIF-C. Next base: position 81,867 of record NZ_JARESX010000006.1, read on the forward strand.
CGCATAACCAGCGCTCGCACGTCACGATCAACGCCGAGCTGGCCGGCGACGTCGCCGTGGAAGAGCTGATCCGTATCGCCGAAGAAGAAGCCTCGTGCGAACTGTGGGGCTTGCTCAAGCGCCCGGACGAGAAGTTCGTCACCGAGCGCGCCTACGAAAATCCGAAGTTCGTCGAAGACCTGGTGCGCGACGTCGCGCAGCGTCTGAATGCGGACGAGCGGATCGTCGCCTATGTGCTCGAAGCCGAGAACTTCGAGTCGATTCACAATCACAGCGCCTATGCGGTGATAGAGCGGGATAAGCGCGCCGGTTGATGCGCGTGTTTGCCGACTGCATGAAAAAGCCGCTTCTTGAAGCGGCTTTTTCAATTCAACGATGACGGCACTCAGCGTGCGAGGGACGTCAGATCCCAGCGTGGTTTCACCGTAAACGCGTAGTCCTTGCCCGACTGATCCGGCCAGCGTTGCAGGCGCAAAGCGCCGGCCAGCGCGATCATCGCGCCGTTGTCCGTGCATAGCGACAAGTCCGGATAGTGCACGTAGAAATTGCGTTTCTTCGCGGCGGCAGACAGCGCCTCGCGCAGTTGCCGGTTCGCGCCGACGCCGCCCGCGACGACCAGCCGGTTGAGTTTGGTTTTCTTGAGCGCCGCCAGCGACTTCGCGGCCAGCACGTCGACCGCCGCGTCGACGAAACCGCGCGCCAGATCGGCTTTCGCCTGCTCACAGATGTTGGCGCCGCCAAGCTTCTTGGCGTGCGTAAGGACAGCGGTTTTCAGGCCGCTGAAGCTGAAATCGAGATCGCCGGAATGCAACATGGGGCGCGGCAGGACCACCGCGCCGGGCGTGCCGAATTCCGCCATGCGCGAGACTTCCGGGCCGCCCGGATAACCGAGGCCAAGCAGCTTGGCAGTTTTGTCGAAGGCTTCGCCGGCGGCGTCGTCCAGCGTTTCGCCGAGCGTCTCGTAGACGCCCACGTCCGTCACGCGCATCAATTGCGTATGACCGCCAGACACGAGCAGCGCGACGAACGGAAATGGCGGCGGCTCGTCCACCAGCAATGGCGAGAGCAAATGCCCTTCCAGATGATGAATGCCAATGGTCGGCTTGTCCCACGCCATGGCCAGTGCGTTGGCAACGCTCGCGCCAACCAGCAGCGCGCCCGCGAGCCCCGGGCCTTGTGTGTAGGCGATTGCGTCGATGTCGCCGCGGGCCGTGCCGGCGCGTTCCATCACCTCTTCGAGCAGCGGCAGCGCGCGCCGGATGTGATCGCGCGACGCCAGTTCCGGCACCACGCCGCCGTACTCCCGATGCATCGCAATTTGCGAATGCAGCGCGTGCGCGAGCAGGCCGCGCTCCGTGTCGTAGAGCGCGAGACCGGTTTCGTCACAGGAGCTTTCGATGCCGAGAACGAGCATGATGGGTGGGCCTGGGCGGACGCACGCGTAATGACACTGCGGCGCCCGAAAGTGAAAAAGCAAGCCTGAAAGTATAGCAGTGCGCCAGAAGGGCCGCAGACGCACAGGTACAATGCGACCGCATGGAATCCTTCGATATCGCAGTGATCGGCGCAGGCGCGGCCGGGATGATGTGCGCGGCCGTGGCCGGGCAGCTCGGCCGCCGCGTGGTGCTGATCGACCATTCGCAGCGCCTCGCGGAGAAGATCCGCATCTCCGGCGGCGGGCGTTGCAACTTCACGAATCTGTATGCCGGCCCGGCCAACTACCTGTCGGCCAACCCGCATTTTTGCCGCTCGGCGCTCGCGCGCTACACGCCGCGCGACTTCATGGCGCTGCTCAAGCGCCATCATGTGACGTGGCACGAGAAGCACAAAGGCCAGCTCTTCTGCGATCAGTCGAGCGACGCCGTCATCGACGTGCTGAAGAACGAATGCGACGCGGGCCGTGTGGCATGGCGTACGCCGCTGTCCGTGGAAGCGGTGCGGCAAGACGCGGAAGGGCGCTTCACGCTGGATACGCAGTCGGGACCGATCAGCGCGCGTGCGCTCGTGATCGCGACCGGTGGGCTATCCATTCCGAAGATCGGCGCCACGGATTTCGCCTACCGTCTTGCCAAGCAGTTCGGTCACAAGTTGATCGATACGCGCCCCGCGCTGGTCCCGCTGACCTTCGCCGCGGCGGACTGGGAGCCGTTCTCGGCGCTGTCCGGCGTCTCACTGGAAGTGCAACTCGCGACCGGCGACAAGAAGACCGGCGCGCAATTCAACGAAGATCTGCTGCTCACCCACCGCGGCCTGTCCGGCCCGGGTGTGCTGCAGATTTCGAGCTACTGGCAGCCCGGCGAGCCGATTCACATCAACCTGTTGCCCGAGCAGGACGCCACGACCGCGTTACTGGAAGCCAAGACCGGCACGAAGCGCCAGATCGCCAATCTGTTGTCCGAGTGGGTGCCGCAGCGGCTCGCCCATGTCTGGCTGGAAGCCCATCAGATTCCGGCCGAAGCCCGTGTGGCCGATTTACCGGATAAAACCCTGCGCCGGGTCGGTGAGGCCCTGTCGCGCTGGACGCTCACCCCCAACGGCACGGAAGGCTATCGCAAAGCCGAAGTGACGCGCGGCGGCGTCGACACGCGCGATCTGTCGTCATCGACGATGATGAGCGCGCGCGCGCCGGGCTTGTACTTCATCGGCGAGGCGGTGGACGTCACCGGTTGGCTGGGCGGCTACAATTTCCAGTGGGCCTGGGCCTCGGGCGTGGCCGCCGGCCAGGCGGCTGCGGAGTATGCCAGAGGGGCTTGACGGCGCTCTGGCTTTGTGAGAAAGCTCTGCTATACTCCTGAACCTTTACAAAGTTCCGTTATTGAAAAATGACGACCATCCGCGTAAAAGACAACGAGCCGTTTGAAGTTGCCATGCGCCGTTTCAAGCGCACCATGGAGAAAAACGGCTTGTTGACGGAACTTCGCGCTCGCGAGTTTTACGAAAAGCCTACGGCTGAGCGCAAGCGCAAGAAGGCGGCTGCGGTGAAGCGTCATTTCAAGCGTCTGCGTGGCCAGATGCTGCCAAAGAAGTTCTACTGATTCTGGCGTTGCCGCGGTTCCGGTCGAACGGAGCGGCGACATCCAACCGGTGACGGCACAGCAGGCGCCATCACGGAAAACACGGCCCTTCGGGCCAGTCGGCAGGGTCGCACCCACAACGCACATTGTGCCAACCCGCTTGAGGAAGCAGTCCCAAGCGGGTATTCGTGTTGATGCGGTTAGCCCGGCCGATTTTTCAAATTCCAACGCATTCAGGTGAGTGATGAGTCTCAAGGACCGTATCAACGACGATATGAAGGCCGCCATGCGGGCACGTGAAACCGAGCGTCTCGGCACGGTCCGCCTGTTGCTCGCCGCGATCAAGCAGCGCGAAGTCGACGAGCGCGTGACGCTCGACGACACCGCGATCACCGCTGTGATCGACAAGATGATCAAGCAGCGCAAAGATTCGATCAGCCAGTTCGAAGCGGCTGGCCGCACGGATCTGGCCGACAAGGAAAAGGCCGAACTGGCGATCCTGTCGGCTTATATGCCCGAACAGATGTCCGAGGCGGAGATTGTCGCCGAAGTTCAGGCGGCGGTCGCGCAAACCGGCGCAGCGGGTCCGCAGGACATGGGCAAGGTGATGGGCGTGCTCAAGCCGAAGCTGGCCGGCCGTGCGGACATGACCGCCGTCTCGGCGCAGGTCAAAGCCGCGCTCGCGAAGTAAGTTCTGTTTTTCCGGTCTGCGCGCGCCGCCGCTCGACGGGCGGCGTGCGCAGCCTTGAGCCTTTAAGGTAGCGTCATTTACTGTGATTCCTCCGTCATTCCTGCAGGACCTGCTCAACCGCGTCGATATCGTCGACGTGGTGGGCCGGTACGTGCAGTTGAAAAAAGGCGGCGCGAACTTCATGGGGCTTTGCCCGTTCCACAACGAGAAAAGCCCTTCGTTTACGGTTAGTCCGACTAAGCAGTTTTATCACTGCTTCGGTTGCGGCGCGCACGGAACGGCCATTGGTTTCCTGATGGAGCACGTCGGCTCGTCGTTTCCGGAAGCTGTCAACGAACTGGCGCAGTCGGTCGGCTTGACCGTGCCGAACGAACCTTCGCCGGGATATGGCGGCGGTTCCGGCGGCTATGCGCCGGCGGCGTCCAAAGCGGTCACCACGGCGCTTTCCGATGTCATGCAGACCGCCTGCGACTTTTACCGCAAGCAACTGCGCAGCGCGCCGGTCGCGATCCAGTATTTGAAGAAACGCGGCTTGACCGGCGAGATCGCGGCCCGTTTCGGGCTCGGCTACGCTCCGGACGGCTGGCAGAACCTCGAAGCGGCATTTCCGAACTACCGTGACGATTCGCTGGTCGAATCGGGATTGGTGATCGTCAGCGAAAAATCTGACGCACAGGGTCAGAACCGCCGGTACGACCGCTTTCGCGAGCGGATCATGTTCCCGATACGCAATGTGAAGGGGCAGGTGATTGGCTTCGGCGGCCGTGTGCTGGACGGTGGCGAGCCGAAATATTTGAATTCGCCCGAGACGCCTCTATTTAACAAGGGCAGCGAGCTGTACGGGCTGTTCGAAGCGCGCCTGGCGATTCGCGAGCAGCACTACGTGCTCGTCGTGGAAGGTTACATGGACGTGGTCGCGCTGGCCCAATTAGGGTTCCAGAACGCGGTCGCCACGCTCGGCACGGCCTGTACGCCGATTCATGTGCAGAAACTGATGCGCCAGACCGACACGGTCATCTTCAGTTTCGACGGCGATTCGGCGGGCCGGCGTGCCGCGCGTCGCGCGCTGGACGCCTGTTTGCCGCACGCGGCGGACAACCGCACTATCCGGTTCCTCTTCTTGCCGTCCGAGCACGATCCGGACAGCTACGTGCGCGAATACGGCACCGAGGCGTTCGCCGAGCAGGTCGAGCGGGCCATGCCGCTGTCGCAGTTCATGCTCAACGAGGTGCTGACCGGCAAGGAGCTGGACCAGCCGGAGGGCAAGGCCCGCGCGCTGTTCGACGCCAAGCCGCTGCTGCAGGCGTTGCCGGCCAATGCGCTGCGCGCGCAGATCATGCATATGTTCGCCGACCGGCTCGATGTGCCTTTCGACGAAGTCGCCGCGCTGTGCGAAGTCGATTCGCGCATCGCGGCGGCCGCCCGCGCCGCGCCGGCCCGAAAAGACCGGCGCAGTGTGACGGGAATCGAGGAAAAAACGCTGCGCAATCTGGTGATGCATCCGCGCACGGTGGCGGTACTGGACGAGGAGGCCGAACAGGCGCTCCTTACGGTTACGCGGCATGGCGAGCTATTCGAAGAAGTCACGACGCACGCGCGTGCGCTGGGCGATTCGGCGGAGTTTCAGTTGTTGTCCGACCTATTGCGAAACGGCGCAAACGCCCCAACTTTCGAGGAAATCTTTCGCAAAATTCTAGACTATGATGAAAATGTCCGGGATTTGCTGCTGAAAGACCCGGAGGATGCGACCGTCATCGAGGAACGGCGCGAGCAGGAACGGATCGTAGGAGAGGAGCTGAAGGCGGCGATCCTGAAGATGCGGTACGACGCATACTGCGATCGGCTAGAGCAGCTTTCGCGGCAATCGCGGCACACGCCGGAGGAATTCGCGGAGCTGTCGGAGCTCAATCGGAAGCGGGCCGACATGAAGCGCCGGCTCGGGCTGTAGGCGGAATGAAGGAAGCCTGGGTGCTATAATAAAAAGTTTCCAGCGGTTTGTTTTTAAAAGGGTTTTCCTAGCAAAGGCGAAAAGGCGATGCGATGGCAAAGACTAAAGACGCAACTGCGGGCGGCAAGAAAGCAACAGGCACGAACTCCACGGAGCAGACCAGAAAGGTCACTGAGGCCAAGTTAGTTTCTTCCGCCAGAAGAGCGTCTTCTGCCAGCATTGCACCGGGTGCAGGGAAGAAGTCCACGACCACTTCGGCTGCGCGAGCGGAGCCGGTCAGGGCGGCGAAAGTTGTAGCAGTACCGGCCACGAAGGGGTCGGGTGTCAGAAGCGCAAGGGAAGCGGCTGCCGCGCAGGACGATGCGGTAGTGCGCGAGGTTCCAGTATCCACGGTTCAACCGGCTGGCGTCCACCAGCCGCGAGTCGAGACTACAGCCGGTACGGCGAACTCCATGACGAAAAAGCTGAACGAAGTACCCGTCGATGACGACGCAACCCAAAGCGAAGAAACCCCCACGGCTGCTCCAGCCAAGGTGGAAAAGGCCAAGGCTCGCGACCGTCGTGCAAAGGAAAAAGCGCTGCTGAAAGACGCTTTCGCGTCGTCACAGCCTGGCACGGTCGAGGAACTCGAGGAGCGCCGCTCCAAACTGCGCGCGCTGATCAAGCTCGGCAAGGAGCGCGGCTTCCTCACGTACGCTGAAATCAACGACCACCTTCCGGACAACTTCACTGAGACCGAGGCGATCGAAGGCATCATCAGCACGTTCAACGACATGGGCGTGGCTGTGTACGAGCAGGCCCCGGACGCTGAAACGCTGCTGCTGAACGACAACGCGCCGGCGGCTTCTTCGGACGACGAAGTGGAAGAGGAAGCGGAAGTCGCGCTGTCCACCGTCGACTCGGAATTTGGCCGCACCACCGACCCCGTCCGCATGTACATGCGTGAAATGGGCACGGTCGAACTGCTCACGCGCGAAGGCGAAATCGAAATCGCGAAGCGGATCGAAGACGGCCTGAAGCACATGGTGATGGCCATCTCCGCATGCCCGACCACGATCGCCGACATCCTGGCGATGGCGGAGCGCGTCGCGAATGAGGAAATTCGCATCGACGAACTGGTCGACGGCCTGATCGACGCCAACGCGGAAGACGCGGACGGCTTCTCCGCGCAGGAAGCGGAAGCGATCGAGAGCGAAGACGAGGAAGTCGAAGAAGAGTCGGAAGAAGACGAGGAAGAAGACGACGGCACGGCGCAAGCCACGGCCAACGCTGCGCAGATGGAAGCGCTCAAGCGTGCGTCGCTCGAAAAATTCGCGATGATCAGCGAATGGTTCGACAAGATGCGTCGCGCGTTCGAGAAGGAAGGCTACAAGTCCAAGTCGTATCTGAAGGCGCAGGAAACGATCCAGAACGAGCTGATGACGATCCGCTTCACCGCGCGCACCGTCGAGCGTCTGTGCGACACGCTGCGCGCACAGGTGGACGAAGTGCGTCAGGTCGAGCGCCAGATCCTGCACACGGTGGTCGACAAGTGCGGCATGCCGCGTGCGGAATTCATTGCGCGTTTCCCGGGCAGCGAAACGGATCTCGAGTGGGCCGACAAGATCGTCGGTGAAGGTCACGCGTATAGCGCGATCCTCACGCGGAACATTCCGGCCATTCGCGAACAGCAGCAACGTCTGCTCGATCTGCAAGCGCGCGTCGTGCTGCCGCTGAAAGACCTGAAGGAAACCAACCGTCAGATGGCGGCGGGTGAACTGAAGGCGCGTCAGGCGAAGCGCGAAATGACCGAGGCGAACTTGCGTCTCGTGATCTCGATCGCGAAGAAGTACACGAACCGTGGTCTGCAGTTCCTCGACCTGATTCAGGAAGGCAACATTGGCCTGATGAAGGCGGTGGACAAGTTCGAATATCGCCGCGGCTACAAGTTCTCCACGTACGCAACGTGGTGGATCCGTCAGGCCATTACGCGTTCGATCGCAGACCAGGCGCGCACGATCCGGATTCCGGTTCACATGATCGAAACGATCAACAAGATGAACCGTATCTCGCGTCAGATTCTGCAGGAAACCGGTCTCGAACCGGATCCGGCAACGCTGGCCGAGAAGATGGAAATGCCCGAAGACAAGATCCGCAAGATCATGAAGATCGCGAAGGAGCCGATCTCGATGGAAACGCCGATCGGCGACGACGACGATTCCCATCTGGGCGACTTCATCGAAGACAACAACACGGTTGCACCTGCCGACGCCGCATTGCACGCCAGCATGCGCGACGTCGTGAAGGACGTGCTCGACTCGCTGACGCCGCGTGAAGCGAAAGTGCTGCGCATGCGTTTCGGTATCGAGATGAGCACCGATCACACGCTCGAAGAAGTCGGCAAGCAGTTCGACGTGACGCGTGAACGGATCCGGCAGATCGAGGCGAAGGCGCTGCGCAAGCTGCGTCACCCGAGCCGTTCGGACAAGCTGAAGTCGTTCCTCGAAGGGAATTGATCGAGGTCGGTCATTCACTACTGTAGTGACGCAGTAGTTTGAAGGAGCCTCGCGGTTGTTTCGGCGGATCGAAGCGGTTGCGAAGGCTCCTTTTTCGTGTAGTATGTCGGCCAATTAAGGTTTTAGGGCCTCTAGCTCATGCTTGGTTAGAGCAGCGGACTTAGCAACGACTCACCTAAACCGCGCAGCATGGCATGGTGAGTCATGAATGGGTTGCCTTGGGGTAAGTTAGCTCTGCTCCTCGGTAGAACTGCTCAAATTCGGGGAACCCTCTGCTGCTTTGGCGGCGTGGCAATCCCGAGCGAAGCTCTCCTGGAGAGAACGTGTAGAGACTGAACGGGCAGGTCGTAAAGACAAGAGACAGTCCAGACCACAAACCCGAAAGGGACGGTGAAAACCGTAGCTGGTAAGCATAATCCGTTGGTGCCGTGTTCGACTCACGGGAGGCCCACCAAATTCTAGAAAGCCACTCTTAGGAGTGGCTTTCTTTTTTTCGGCTTCATGCGTGATTGGCATATATGAAATGACATTCATGCTATTCACGCGGTATAGCCTTGCCTCCACAATTCTCCTCAAGCGGTTTGTGCCGCATTCAACCGGAGAGTGGAATGTTTGCAGTTACTGGTATCACAGGTCAGGTGGGTGGCGTTGTTGCTCGTGCATTGCTAGCGGCTGGAGAGGACGTTCGCGCCGTGGTTCGCAGCGCCGCGAAGGGTGCCGATTGGAATGACCAAGGTTGCGAAGTCGCTATCGCGGAGATGTCCGACACAAAAGCGCTGTGCTCCGCGTTTTCCGGAGCCGACGGCGTGTTTATCTTGCTGCCGCCGAACTTCGATCCGTCGCCGGACTTTTCGGAGTCGCGCCACCTGATCGGGACGGTGCGCGACGCATTGAAGCAAGCCAATCCGGCGAAAGTGGTCTGCCTGTCGACGATTGGCGCTCAGGCTGTCCAGCCGAACCTCTTGCAGCAACTCGGACTCATGGAGCAGGAACTGGGTTCGCTGCCCATGCCGGTCGCTTTCCTGCGCGCTGGCTGGTTCATCGAGAACGCGGCGTGGGACGTGGACCCCGCACGCACGGCGGGCGTCATCCCCAGCTTCCTGCAGCCGCTCGATAAACCGGTTCCGATGGTGGCTACCGCCGATGTCGGCAGGGTCGCCGCCAGCATGCTGCAACAGCAATGGACCGGTACGCGGATCGTTGAACTGGAAGGTCCGCGGCGTGTCACCCCAAACGATATTGCGAGTGCGTTCGCGCAGTTGCTTGGCAAGGACGTACGCATGGAGCCGGTGCCGCGTGATACGTGGCAAGCGCTCTTCAAGTCGCAGGGCATGAAAAATCCCACTCCTCGCATGCAGATGCTGGATGGCTTTAACGAGGGCTGGATCGAGTTCGAGAAGCCCGGCCAGACGATAAAAGGCAATGTGGCGCTGGAAACAGTGTTGCAGTCGCTAATCGAACGGCTTGCATGAGTGTCTGTCGGCCAACCGCTCATCGACTGCGAGCGCCGGGCCTCGCCAACGCAGTGTTGCGAGGCCGTCCAGCCAACATGACAAGACGGTAATCCAGGCGACGGAGTCCGGTAACGGCGTGCGCGCTACGATCGGTCGCTCATCCCCATCGCTCGTGCGACGTTTGAACAGGCGATGAGACGGTCCGACCACTCTGCGCGCTCAGCGCGACCCTGGAGCGTTATCCATGCCACTCCGTCATTCCGTCGCCAGCGTGGCTGCGACGATCGTTGTCACCCTCATCCTGCTGGCAGTCGGCGCGTTTCTGTTCAGTTCTTCGGGCCTTTACGACGTATCCGCAAGCTCGAAAGACAGCCCGATCATTGCATGGATGTTGCACTCGACCTATGAAGCGTCGCTACAGCATCACGCTGGTAAAGACGTGCCGCCCGGCGATCTGATGTCGCTAAAGAATATCGAGGCCGGCGCGCGCTTCTACGATTCGACCTGCGCTGCTTGCCACGGTGTGCCAGGAAAGCCGCTGAGCTTCATTGGACAGGGGATTCAGCCGGCTGCGCCGGCGCTACTCGCCGCCAGTCGCCGCAACAATCCCAAACTGATGTTCTGGGTCATCAAACATGGCGTGAACATGACGGCCATGCCGAGCTTCGGAAAGACGCAAGCTGATCAGACGATATGGCAAACGGCCGCATTTCTCTACGACGCAAGGGGCATCACTCCGGAGCAATACGAGACGCTTGTACATGGGGCGAAGTAGGGGGCTGTTTTCTTTGGCAGTCTGAACTTCACTTTCGGCCGCAATGACAGACTCGTGCACGCCATCCCAGGGATCGACGTGGCGACGAAGATGGCCGAATGGAACTGCCGAGGAAAAGCAGTCTAGTCGACGGCTACGCTCATCCCATTCGACGCCAGGCCGCTAGTGGCCGCTCGCACGATCAGCGACTGGTCGCCGTTCCGATCGACCGGGTTATCGCGGGCGATTCAGCGCCGAGTCTCCTGATGGCGCTTTCCCATGGAGTGGCACATCGTTTGCATAAGGTCGGCTTCCGGACCATATCAATAACGAGAACGACCATGCGACCCGACCACACCGCGACTGAGTTTGCCCAGACTCCATCTTTGCTCGCCACGCCGCTGGAAAGCGGCGGCGAAACCTTGCCGCAACGGCAGATCAACGCTTTCGCGCGAGTCACCTTCTGCTTCGCGTGGCTTTTCGGGCTTGAGCCTTTCCTGACGGGATCGGTCGACGAGCGGCCTCGCTCGCGACTCGATCGCCATTGACGTCACATGTTTGCGCGACATGCCGGGCCGCCCTAACAGACGTTGAAACTTTCGCCACGCAACAGGGCAATTTCTACATCGGGAAAGAGGCGAATCGAGGCGGGCTCGCAGGCCTCGAAAGGTGTCACTTTGGCGCCGAGTCGCAGGAATAGTGGTTGCGCGAGAGCGGGTGGGAGCCATTCCCAACCTCTGGACGCTCATCATGCAAACCGAGCCCACCATCGACCCCGTCGCCGACCCTGCCAACCAGCCACTCGATGAACCCGGCGAGCAGCCTCGGCCATTGCCCGACGTGCCGCCTGAAGCCGATCCGCTCGCACCGGGCGCGGCGCCCGAGGACGGAGCGGCGCTGCGTCCTTGCGAGACACGCCATAACGTCGTGGTTGGCGGTAATTAGGGAAACTCCGTGTAAAAAAACGCACGGCCGTGCCGTTTAATGGTTACGGAAGGCGGTTCGGAAGTTTGCCATCCGTTTTCAGCACGGGTTTTTGTCACGCGGCGGTCGGCGCCGCATATCACCTCCGGACAACGCCCGTGCTGAAGGCTTTCCTCCTCTTCAAGAGACGGAATGCGAAGTCGTGCCAGAAAGCGTCGGGTTGACTTGGTGTCGACGGCCTCTTGGAAGAATTCTGCCTGGACCGAGTGCCACAACGTCCATCTAACGACGTATGCCGCCCCGCTGTGGCCGACTCGCCTACAGTTCAAGCAGCCGCGCGCTCGGCGCGACCGATCCGCTTTAGCGTATAGCGTAAAAGCGGGCTATTAGATCCACTCCCTCGCAACAAGAAAGAGTTAATCGCCGAATTCAGAGGGCCAGTCATTAAGCGCGACCAAACGCGACCATATTAATTAAAATAAGTTCCCGGTTTTCTAAAATAAATTTACTCCTGCTTTCACGCATACCTTCTATTGCCTCATTTGCGAGCATTCAAACATTTTGTATTTTTTGTTTCGTTCCGACCCGATTACGTCACGCCTATTAAACGCTGTTGCATACACGCAACTGGCAATATTGAAAAGTTGCCAATTACTTATGAATAAAGCAGGTGCGACAGCCCCTTTATTTTGCGATAAGTAGTGAATAAACAAAGACTTAACGCCAGTGGTGTATGGATTGTTGCTGAATCTGGAAAATCCTGTTGTGTGAATTGCCAACATCCCTATCAGGGTGTCCCCCTACACTCACGCTTCGTTTCAAGGGTGCCCGGCCGATCCGAAACGGGTCGGTGAACAGGGCGGCAATGGGTGCAAAGCGCGCTTTGCCGAGGCAGTTCCCGCTCCCCGCGTAAATTTATCGAACAGGAGTCCCAGCATGAAAAAGAGTCTCATCGTCGTTGCGGTCGCCGCATCGTTCGCTTCCGTCGCTCACGCACAAAGCAGCGTGACCCTGTATGGTCTGCTCGACGCTGGCCTGACGTACACCAGCAACGTCAACCACAACTCGAAGTGGGCCGCTGGTAGCGGTGGCATCAACCAAAGCATGTTCGGTCTGCGCGGTTCGGAAGATCTGGGCGGCGGTCTGAAGGCAATCTTCACGTTGGAAAGCGGCTTCAACATCAACAACGGCAAGTTCGCTAACAACAACGGCATGTTCAACCGTCAAGCGTTCGTCGGTCTGTCGAGCGCGCAATTCGGTACGGTCACGCTGGGTCGTCAATACGACGCAGCTCAAGACTACCTGGCACCGCTGACCGCAACGGGCAGCTGGGGCGGTACGTACTTCGCGCACCCGTTCAACAACGACAACCTGAACACGAACGGCGGCTACGCAGTCAACAACTCGATCAAGTACTCGAGCGCTAACTACGCTGGCTTCACGTTCGGCGGCACGTATGGCTTCTCGAACCAGGCTGGCGCATTCGCAAACAACCGCGAATACAGCGTTGGTGCTGCATACCAGTGGCAGGGTCTGCACCTGGGCGCTGCATACGCACAGCAGAACAACCCGGGCGCCGGCAACAACGGCGCTTCGGATAGCTCGTACGTCAACGCACTGGCAGGCAACGTCGGCAACTTCCGTCAACGTGAATTCGGCGTCGCTGGTTCGTATGCATTCGGCCCGGCAACCGTCGGTCTGGCATGGACGCAATCGCGTTCGGACAACTTCGTGGGCGGTCAGCAATCGCTGCGCGCTAACAACTACGAAGTCAACGGCAAGTACAACCTGACGCCGGCTCTGGGTCTGGGCGTTGCTTACACGTTCACGGACGGCAAGGGCTACGGCGTTGGCGCGAACGGTGGTTCGGAGTCGGTGCGTTACCACCAGATCGGCGTGCAGGCTGACTACTCGCTGTCGCGTCGTACGGACGTCTACGCTCAAGCCGTGTACCAGCACGCAATGGGCGACGGCGGTGTGGCTTCGATCTACAGCGGCGACAACACGCAACTGCCGTCGTCGTCGAAGAACCAGACGGCTGCTACGGTCGGTCTGCGTCACCGCTTCTAAGCTTCAGCAGAAGCCGGTTGTACAAAAAGGTGCCGTTCGCGGCACCTTTTTTTATGCGCCGGCGATTCGCTGGCCGGCACCCGGTATCAATGCCTGATGCCGCACACCTTGCCCGGCCCCGACGGCCGTATGCTGTTCCAAGACTCGTCTCGCATTTTCTGACGATTGCGCCTCGCCATCTGACAAGAGTTAACCTTCGCGAAAGCCTGCCTGGGGTAATCTCAAATTCATTGATGGATAGACCCTATTTCGTGACGGCGCCAGCACGCGTCCTGCGGTGGTGCCTTCTAACCGCATGAATACTTCCGCTTCGAAGTCGCAGCCTCATCCGCCGCCCGCTTACGATCTCACCGACGAGCAATGGCGCCGCATCGTGCCGCTGCTGCCCGAAATGAAGGAGCACGGGCCCCGGCGCGGTCGCCCCTGCATCGATATCCGCTGGGTGGTGAATAGCGTGATGTGGGTGCTGCACGCGCGCGCGCCATGGAGCGCCATGCCGAAGGGCTACGCGCCGTATCAGACTGCGCATCGCTACTACTTGCGCTGGAAAAAGTCTGGCGTGCTGGCCAACATCGTTCTCGCGCTGTTCGAGACCGATACGCTCCTGGAGCGGCCCGTCACGCGCCGAGGCGGTGTGCGTGCCGCGTAGACGGCAGTTTTCGCAATGACAAACAGAAAGGCTGTCACCGGTTTCCCGGTGACAGCCTTTTTGAAACGCAACCGGCCTGAAGGTCCGCGGGTCTGTCAGTGCGTGACTCGATCACGCAGGCTGTTCGACCCTGAACACCGCCACGGCATCCCGGAGCCGATCCGTCTGCTCATCGAGGGAGCCCGCCGCGGCTGCGGCCTGTTCCACGAGTGCGGCATTGCGCTGCGTCACATCGTCCATCTGGCGAATCGCGAGATTGACTTCGCCGATACCTGAGCTCTGTTCCTTCGAAGCCGCCGAGATCTCGTTCATGATGGCCGTCACGCGGCGCACCGCGTCGACCACCTCGCCGATCGTGCTGCCGGCCCTGCCCGCGAGCGCCGAGCCCTCGCCGACTTGCGCGACCGACTGATCGATCAGCACTTTGATCTCCTTGGCTGCCGTCGCGCTGCGCTGCGCGAGATTGCGCACCTCGCCCGCGACCACCGCGAAGCCGCGGCCTTCTTCGCCGGCGCGCGCGGCTTCCACCGCGGCGTTCAGCGCCAGAATATTGGTCTGAAAGGCGATACCCTCGATCACGCTGATAATCTCGCCGATCTTGCTCGAACTATCGGTGATACCCGCCATCTTCTCGACCACGTCGTTGACCACCTGGCCGCCGCGGGCGGCGATGTTCGACGCGTCGCGCGCCAGTTCCGATGCGGTCGCCGCATTGTCGGCGTTCTGCGTGACGGTTTTGGTGAGCTGGTCCATGCTGGCGGCGGTCTGCTGCAACGAAGCGGCCTGCTCTTCGGTGCGGCTCGACAGATCCAGATTGCCTGCGGCGATTTCCTTCGACGCGGTGGTGATCGTCTCCGCCGAGGTCTTGATGCGCGCGACTGTCGACGCAAGTTGATTGCGCATCTCACGCAGTGAGAACAGCAAGCTCGAGGTGTCGTCGCGGCGCAGGTCGATGCGGGTGGCGAGATCGCCGCGGGCGATCTGCATGGCGATCGCGGCGGCTGTGGCGGGCTCGCCGCCAATCGAGCGCGACACGCTGCGCACCACGCGCGAAGCGACGAAAGACACGATCACGCCCAATACCACCAGCATGCCCGCCGAGCGCGTGAGCGTCGCGTAGAACTGTGCCTGAATGTCGTCCATATAGGCGCCGGCGATGAAATCCCAACCCCAAGGCGCGAAGCGCTTCACATAGCCGATCTTTTCGCTGGGCGTCGTTTCGCCGGGCTTCGGCCACCAGTAGCGCAGGTAACCGGCGCCGCCCGCCGAGGCGCCGGTATGGGCGATGTCCTGATACAGCGCGTTGCCTTTGGCGTCGCGAAAGCCGCTCATGTCCTTGCCGTTCAGCTTCGGGCTCATTGGATGGTCGATCATGACCGAATCGCTGCGCACGATCGTCACGTAGCCGGATGCGCCGTAGCGCTGCGCGCTGACGCGGGCAATCGCCTGTTGCTTTGCTTCGTCGACGGAGAGCTTGCCGGCGTCGGCCTGTTTCGCATAGTCCGCGACGATCGATATCGCCATATCGGTGACATCGGCCAGATCCGCGCGCCGTGCGTCCATTTGCGCGTTACGCGCTTCGTACGCATTCACGACGGTCACGATCAGGAGCGCAGCCCAGCACAGCAGCAACGGCACCCACAGTTTCTGTTTCAGTGTCAGACGGTTCATTATCGGATTCGACAATACGTTGAGCTCGGAATAGGGAGGGCTGCAATCTACGCTGCATAGCTCGCATAACGGCGCGCGCGGCGCTTTCTTGATCCGGTTGCTCAAAAAACGGGCTGACGGATGGGCTGACAGACGGGGTGGCCGCGCGTCGGCGGCGCCCGGAGATGGCATGGCCGCGGGTTCGGCCGGAGGTTGGCGCTAGATCTGCTCGCGGCCGAACGCGCTCAGGCGCTCAAGGTCGAGTACATGAATCTGGTTGTAGGAGAGGCGCAAAATCTGCAGTCGTTCGAGGTTTTGCAGCGCCTGATTGATCCGCTGACGCGAGACGCCCGCCAGCAAGCCGACTTCTTCCTGCGAAATGGCCAGCGTGCGGCCGGTATCGGGATAGAGGTCCGGGTTGAACAGCTGCGCGAGCGACTGTGCGACGCGCGCGTCGACATCGAGCAGCCGGCTATTCTGGATCGACGCGATGAACTCGCCCATGCGGTTGTTCAGCTGCCGGATCACGAAGCCTGTGAACGGCAGGCTCGACTCCAGCAGCGCGTGGAACGTATCCGACGGCACGAACATGACGAGCGAAGGTTGGATCGCCGCGACGTCGTATTTGCGCAGTTCGCGCTTGATCACGCTGCCTTCTCCGAACCAGCCGCCCGGCGGCACGCCGGACAGCGTGCAGCTGCGTCCGGAAGCGTTGTAGATGGCCAGCTTGAGAAGGCCGGAATGCACGCCGATCCAGTAATCCGAGGGTTCCTGGCGGCGCGCGATCCACGCGCCGCCTTCCAGATGCTCGGCATGCGCGCTGGCGATCACCATGGCCTGATGCTCCGCGGCGAGCGCCCGAAACCACGCGCAAGTGGCGAACAGGGCCGGCAGGTCGGCGCGCGCAACCCGTTCCAGCCGGTTCGGACGGGCATCTGCGGGAGCGATGAGCGGGGCGTCGTTCATGGCGAATGGCGGGATCGATGGGGACTTATTGATCGAATCGAGGTTCGAAAGCGCCAGGGCGTGCCACTCTGTCATTTGAATGACAGACAGTTCACCATGACCATTGTTAGCCTAGTTTATCAATCAGAATAGTTGATGGCGCGGCGAGCGCCTCAGGAGACAACGCGATGAAACATATGTTCGAAGCAGGCCTTGAGCGCCGTGAAGCCAATAATGTCCCGCTGACGCCGATCGATTTCATCGTTCGCGCGGCAGAAGTCTACGGTGAGCGGCTCGCAGTCGTCCATGGGGAGATTCGCCGCAACTGGCGCGAAACCTACGAGCGCGCCCGGCGGCTGGCCAGTGCGTTGGAGCGCGCCGGCATCGAGCGCGGCGATACGGTCGCGGCCTTGCTCCCCAACATTCCTCCGATGATAGAAGCACACTTCGGCGTCCCCATGGCCGGCGCCGTACTCAATACGCTGAATACGCGGCTCGACATTTCGTCGCTGTTGTTCATGCTGCGTCACGGCGAAGCCAAGGCGCTGATCGTCGATACGGAATATGGCGAGTTCGCGCATCGCGCCGCGCTCGAATTCCCGAACCTGCGCGTGATCAGCGTGGCGGACGCAATGCCTGCCGACGCCGATCAATTTATCCGAGCAACAGACTACGAAGCGTTCCTGCAATCCGGCGACCCCGAATTCGCGTGGACCATGCCTCGCGACGAATGGGACGCCATTGCGCTGAACTACACCTCGGGTACGACAGGCGATCCGAAGGGCGTGGTTTATCACCATCGCGGCGCCTATCTGAATGCGGTGAGCAATATCCTCGAGTGGGATATGCCCAAGCACGCGATTTATCTCTGGACCTTGCCGCTCTTCCACTGCAACGGTTGGTGTTTTCCATGGACGGTGGCCGCGCGTGCCGGCGTCAATGTCTGCCTGCGCAAGTTCGATGCGAAGACGGTGTTCGATCTGATTCGCCGCGAAGGCATCACGCATTACTGCGGCGCACCGATCGTGCAGAGCGCGCTTGCAAACGCGCCGGCCGAATGGCGCGAGGGCATCACGCAGCGCGTGTCGACCATGGTGGCGGGTGCGGCGCCCGCGCCGGCGGTGATTGCGAAGATGAAGGAGATCGGTTTCGATCTCACGCACGTGTACGGACTCACCGAGACTTACGGGCCGGCTGCAGTCTGCGCGAAACAGGAAGAGTGGGATACGCTCGACGACGCCGAGCGCGCCGAACTGAACGCGCGCCAAGGCGTGCGCTACCACTTGCAGGCAGCGGTGACCGTGCTCGACCCGCAGACGCTGGCGCCCGTTCCCAACGATGGCGAGACGATCGGCGAGATCATGTTTCGCGGCAACATCTGCATGAAGGGCTATCTGAAGAACGAGCGCGCGACGGAAGCGGCCTTCGAAGGCGGCTGGTTCCATACGGGCGATCTCGGCGTACGGATGCCCGATGGCTATATCCGCATTCGCGACCGCAGCAAGGACATCATCATTTCAGGCGGCGAGAACATCTCGAGCATTGAGCTCGAAGACACGCTGTATCGTCATCCTGCGGTCGCGGTTGCGGCCGTGGTGGCGATGGACGATCCGAAATGGGGTGAGGTGCCCTGCGCCTTTATCGAGCTCAGGGAAGGGGCTCAGGTGAGCGCGGAAGAGATCATTGCGCACTGCCGGCTATTTCTTGCGGGATACAAGTTGCCGAAAGCGGTGCGCTTCGGCGAATTGCCGAAGACATCGACGGGAAAAATTCAGAAGTTCGAACTACGCGCGCGCATCAAGAGCGAAGAAAACCGGTAACCGAGTCGCGCGTTCGATGGTGTGGCGTGCCGAATGGCACGCCAGCGCCGTTAGTTCATGCCGCAGACGAACGCGCATGAGCGCACGGATGATGTGCGCCTCATCGCGCAGGTTCGCATGCCTGTCGCGAGCTTAGCCGCGCGTGTCGACCCAGTGACGAGCCCAGCGTGCCGAGTGCTGCAAGGCCTGTTCTTCGTTCGTGAAGTAATCGAGCGAATAGAACTGGTAGCGCCCTTCGGCACGCGCGCTGTCGGCGCGTTCGAGCAGCAGATTGGATGAAAATGTGCCATCGGGCAAACGGTGCGCCGAGGGTTTGACGGCATAGCCGTTGTAGTGATGAATATGTTTGTTTTGCATTTTAATAATTGTCGAGTGCGCGCCTGCCTTGCGGACTCATGTGCGAGTCGCGCGGCCAAGCTGATTCAAGCCATTGCGAGCCGAATCCTGACGCAGTCGGAAAGCGAAAAATGGGCGTTGAAGCCGGAGGGGAGAATGAGGTGCAACGAGGCGTTTGGCGCTTAGGCAAGCTGCTTGAATGGCATGCAGCTCAAAGCGATCGCGCCAACTGTGGGAGACAAATGCTCCGCGAGGGTGTCGCTGCAGCCCGATGTCCGTTGCCGGACACCGAGCCCTTCAAACTTACATCGGCTTGATGTTAGCCGCTTGCAGACCCTTCGGGCCTTGCTTCGTTTCGAAGCTCACTTTCTGATTCTCAGCCAGCGTCTTGAAGCCGTCGCCGCTGATTTCGGAGAAGTGCGCGAACAGGTCGTCGCCGCCCTTGTCCGGGGTGATGAAGCCAAAGCCTTTGCTGTCGTTGAACCACTTAACGGTACCGGTATCCATGAAGAATCCTTGAGGTAAAAATAGAAAGATTTTGCTCTGTGAGAGAGCGCGTGAAGCGTCAAGGAGGGAGAGGACAACGAATACCGCTTAGGGAGCGAGACATTGATGAACAGCAATCGAACTTCTTGAACTTCGGGTGCCACAGTAACCGCCGGGTGGTGTCAGCGTCAACACTTAACTTGTAACTGTTTGGCTGCGCGTCATGAATGGCTTGCCGCAGGCGTTGGGCGGCAATGCTCGGCTGTCCCGCTCGCCGTGTCTTGCGGCACGGCGGGCGCTTCAAACCGCCGCACGTGTCAGATGCCCACTTTGTGTGCCGTCAGGATCAGGCGCAATCCCAGCGCGGCGACCGCGCTCGCGGCGACGCGATCGACCCAGGCTTTCCATTGCAGATAGATTTCGCGCGGGCGCTTGCTCGAGAAACACAACGCGACGACGGTGTACCAGCCGGCTTCGATAGCGAAGATCGCCGGCGGCAATGCAAAGTAGCACCACAGCGGCGGATGTTGCGGCAGCAGCGCCGCGAAGATACTGCCGTAATAGACGGCGGTTTTCGGATTGCTGAGTTGTGTGCTCAAACCGATCCAGAAAGATTTGCGTGCATTGGCCGGGACGGCTTGCGTCGTATCGAAGGCGAGCGGTTTGGCGGCGCCGCGCCAGATTTTCGACGCAAGGTAAATCAGATAGAGGCCGCCGGCCACTTTCAGTCCCACGTAGAGCCATTCGACACTGGCCAGCAACGTGTAGAGGCCGAGCAGCGCGATGCCGCTGAAGAAAACCCCGCCGACGCCCATGCCGATCGCGGTGGCGAGTCCATCGCCGCGCGACAATCCAATCGCATTGCGGGCGACGATAACGAAGCTCGGCCCCGGACTCATCGCGCCCAACAGGAGTGCGGCGAGGATGGTGATGATGGCGGTAGAAGCGGACATGATCGGCTCTCTCCTATGTGCAGGCGTGTTAGTCAGTGGAACATAGCATGAGAGCGCGGAGATTTGCGCCTTGAGTTTGTTGCCAGCTCATTTCATGACGAGGCCTATTTGCGTGGGTTTGCGACATTACATTGATTAAACCGGACGGAATTGAAAAGCCTCGCATCGCGGACTAACAGCCCATTGCTGCAAGCAGCAGAAATTGGATGCTAGAATTCCTTTCCATACGCTGAAGCAGCCCTGAACGACGGGCGAGACACGAGTGCAATTGATCCGGTTGCCTGCGAATCCCCATAATCCAAGATTTATCGGGCATGTTTTCCAGGTGCGAGTGTTTACGCATGGGAAGAGGTATGGTGAGTTCGATCCGCACTCGAGCCATCTGAATCACGCATAGGCTTCGCGTTATTTAGCGAAGCCTTTGTTTTTCTAACGCGAGCATGAATAGCCGCGATACCGACACATGATGAAAGAGCGAGAAGAACAACGGTTGTTCGACCTCGATGGAAACGCACGTGAGCGCCTGATCGTGTGGATCCACAGGCGAATGGATGAATACGGCATTACGATGGAAGCGCTCGCGGAATCGATCGAAGCCGATGCGGCCGCGACCCGGGCCGTGATGTATCGCGACGCCTACGGCCATACATGGGACGGTCACGGCGATAAACCGGACTGGCTCGCGCGAGCGATTTACGCTGGACAGAACATCGATCACTTCCGCTGCTAAGCGCGTGCGCGGCGTATGCGTGCCGATTGCTTCGGTATCCAAAGATCAAAAAAAAGCCCGCGCAAGGCGGGCTCAACTACTCGGAGTTTCGCGATCCAGTCGCTAGAAGGATCATGCTCAGTGTATGTGAAAGCAATATGAAAGTGTAGAAAAACCGTATTACAGGTCGAAAAAGACGGTTTCCTTATCGCCCTGCATGTAGATATCGAAACGGTAAACGTTCGCTACATTCGGCTCGCGGCGTGCAATCAGCGTGCTGCGGCGCTCCGCCGGAACCGCTGCCAGCACCGGGTCTTTCTCGTTCGCTGCGGCTTCGTCCTCGAAATAGACGCGTGTGAAGGTGTGCAGCAGCATGCCGCGCATCGTCACGACCACATTGAGGTGCGGTGCTTCATCCGGGCCGACGCGGCCGGGCTTGACCGTCTCGACCACAAAGCGCTTGTGCGGATCCGTGCCGGTGCCGACGCGCGCGAAGCCACGAAAGCCCGTCTTCAGAATTTCCTCACGCGACTCCGGGAAGCGGCCATTCGCGTCCACTTGCGACACTTCGAGCATGGCGTCGCCGATTACCTTGCCGTCGCCGTCGAACACCTGGCCCACAATCGTGATGTGCTCGCCGGCCGCTTCGCGGTCGGCCAGAACGGGCGTAAACAGGCTCTTGAAGTCGAAATCGTATTGCTGCGGACACAGACCGTACGCGAAGTAGGGTCCAACCGTCTGCGAAGGCGTTTGCTTGAGAGTGGTCATGGCTTAGCGCTCCATCGGAGTTTCGTTGCGGCCGCGCAGCACGATGTCGAAGTCGTAGCCGAGCGCATAGGCTTCCTGCGTGGTGTCGAGCGAAAAGTTCGCGATCAGGCGGTCACGGGCATCTTCGGGCGTGCCCTGGAAGATCGGGTCGAACGCCAGCAGCGGGTCGCCGGGAAAGTACATCTGCGTGACGAGGCGCGAGCCGAAGTGGTCGCCGAACAGCGAAAAGTGGATATGGTTCGGGCGCCACGCGTTCGGATGGTTGCCCCACGGATACGCGCCCGGCTTGATCGTCAGGAAACGGTAGCGGCCTTCGTTGTCCGTGATGCAGCGGCCCGCACCGAGAAAATTCGGGTCGAGCGGAGCGTCGTGCTGGTCAGCCTTGTGCACATAACGGCCGGCGGCGTTGGCTTGCCAGATTTCAACCAGCGTATTGCGCACCGGGCGGTTGCCTTCGTCGAGCACACGGCCCGTCACGATGATGCGCTCGCCAAGCGGCTCGCCGTTGCGCACGGCGTTGCGCGTCAGATCGTGATCGAGCGCGCCGAGGTCTTCGGTGCCGTAGACCGGCACATGCTGGTCGCGCAGCTTTTCCTTCAGCGGAATCAGCGGACGCGTAGGGCCGCGTTTAACCGAGGAACCGTAGCCGGGATAGATATACGGGGGATGCGACGCGAAATCACGCGCGGTGAGAAAGGAATCGTCCATCAGTGTCTCCTTGGAGGAATTGTGAAATACAGATTGATGGAGAGACTTTATCCAAGCTGAGAGGTTATGCAAAATGACGTTTTCGCCCTTTTCGTATAACCTCCCGTTATGCAACGCAGTCTCGCGGATAGCCGCGTCAAATTCCGTCATCTTCAGTGCTTTCTGGCCGTTGCGCAGTTCGGCAGCGTCCAGCGGGCCGCCGACAGCCTGTCGATCACCCAGCCCGCCGTTTCCAAGACGGTCGCCGAACTCGAAGCGATTCTCGGCGTGAAGCTGTTCGAGCGCGGCCGTCACGGCGCCGTGCCGACCCGCGAGGGCCAGCTCTTCATGCCGCACGCGAGCGCCTGTGTGAGCGCGCTGCGGCAGGGTGTCGATCTGCTCGCGCGTGCGGAAGGCGCGGCCGCGGCCACCCTGGAAATCGGCATTCTGCCGACCGTCGCGGCGGCTTTGATACCGCCGGTGCTGAAGCAGTTTGCCGCGCTTTGGCCACGTGTGATCGTGCGCCTCGCGACCGGCGCCAACCCGGAATTGCTCGAGCGCCTGAAAGCGGGCACGATCGAATTTGCCATCGGTCGATTGGCCGATCCCGAGCGGATGGTCGGGCTCAGTTTCGAGCAACTGTTCAGCGAGCCGTTGATCGCGGTGGTCAGGGCCGGGCATCCGTTGGCGCTGGGTTCGGGTTTGCCGGCCACCTCGCTTGAAGAATTTCCGGTGGTGTTGCCGCCGTTCGGCACGTTGATCCGGCAGTCGGCCGAAGGTCTGCTGAGCGCTTGGGGCGTGCCGCCTTTGTCGGCGTTCGTGGAAGTATTGTCGGTTTCCACGGGCCGCGCGTTGGCGCTGGAGAACAGCGCGGTGTGGTTCGTGCCGCTGAGCGCGGTCGAATATGAACTGGCGCATGGCATGCTGGTCCGTTTGCCGTTGCCCTTTGCCGGCACCGGTGAGCCGGTCGGCTTGATCCGGCGCTCGGACACGCAGCCGTCGCCGGCTGGGCGGGCGTTTATCGATGCGGTGCGCGAGGTTGCGCAGCAGCGCATGGTGGCCAATGCGGACAAGGCGGCTGACGAGGCAGCGGGTAAAGGAGTGCGGAAACGGGGCCGCAAATAGGGCGTCCCGCTTCAGGTCGGCATGTGGTCGGGCGCGAGCATGGTGGGACGGCCGGATGAGCCGCTGCGCGCCCTGTGAACTATCCAGTACAAAATGAAGGTTGCGAACGGACTGCTAGCCGGTGTACAAACACGGTGCAAAAGCCGTCGCGGCCCGCGTTGCTGCGGCGCATGCGGATCATCGGCGGCTTGCAGCGAAGATCAGCATCGAACATCGGAAACGCCGGAAACAGCGTCGAAAGACTGTAAAGGAGATTGCCATGCCCAGCGACTTGCCCACTCCAGACGCCGCGCTGCGCGCCGTGTCGGCACCTGAGCACAATCCGCTCGGCACCGCCGGCCTCGAATTCGTGGAGTTCGCCGCGCGCGATCCGCAAGCGCTCGGCGAAACCTTCACCAAACTCGGCTTCAAGGCGATTGCGCGCCACATCAGCAAAGACGTCACGCTGTATCGCCAGGGCGAGATGCAGTTCCTCATCAATGCGGAGCCGGATTCGTTCGCCGCGCGCTATGCCGAGGAATACGGCGCGGGCATCTGCGCGATCGGCATTCGTGTGGCCGACGCGCAGCGCGCTTTCGACCGTGCGATCGAACTCGGCGCATGGGCATTCGAAGGCGAGAAGACCGGCGCCGGCGAGTTGCTGATTCCGGCTATTCAGGGCATAGGCGACTCGCATATCTATTTCGTCGACCGTTGGCGCGGCCGCGGCGGCCAGCGCGGCGGCCTGGGGGACATCTCGATCTTCGATATCGACTTCCGGCCCATTGAGATCGACACGGCGCAGGCCGACTTGAGCCACACGGGCACGGGCCTCATCGCCGTCGATCATCTGACGCAAACGGTCGGCGAGGGCCGCATGCAGGAATGGCTCGACTTCTATCGCGATCTGCTCAACTTCCGCGAGATTCACGAGCTGCACGCCAACTGGCATGTATCGGCGGAATCGCGCGTGATGGTGTCGCCGTGCGGCGCGATCCGCGTGCCCTTGTATGAGGAAGGCACGCGCCGGACCAGCCTGATGCACGAGTATCTGCCGGACCATCCGGGCGAAGGCGTGCAGCATATCGCGCTCGCAACCGACGACATTTTCGCGTGCGTCGAGCAGTTGCTCGCGAACGGCGTGGAGTTCGTCGAACCGCCGCCGCGCTATTACGATCAACTCGACGCGCGCTTGCCGGGCCACGGGCTCGACGTCGAGCGGCTCAAGCGCACGCACGTTCTGGTGGACGGCGAAATCGGCGCCGACGGCGTGCCGCTGCTGTTCTTCCAGACCTTCGTGCGCCGCCGAGCCGGCGAAATCTTCTTCGAGATCGTGCAGCGCCAGGGTCACCACGGCTTCGGCGAAGGCAATCTGAGCGCATTGGCCCAAGCGCGCGAACAAACCGGCGCGTGATGCTTCATCCGATACGCGGTCAATCGGTATCGGGAGGGGCTGCCAACTCGGGATTCACCGCGCTGTAGGCCGCGGCTTCGTGCAACAGCCACTCGCGGAAACTCGCCAGCGGCTTGCCGTGACTCAACTCGGTCGGGTAGACGAGGTAGTACGCCGAATCGGCGACCGCGGGGGCATCGAGCGGGATCACGAGCCCTAGCTGTTCGAGCTGCGCGTCGACGAAAAAGCGCGGCACCAGCGCGATACCGAGGCCGGCGACCGCCGCGCTGATCAGCATGGTGTGGAGTTCGTAGCGCACGCCCTGCATGGTCCGGTTGTCCTCGACGCCCGTGTTGGCGAACCATGCTGCCCAGCCGTCGGGCCGGGTAGTGGAGTGGACGAGCGGATAGTCGAGAAGATCGGCGGCGTTCTGCACAGGCCGCTTCAGCAGGCTCGCCGCGCACACCGGCACGACCTCTTCGCTGAACAGAAAATCCGCCGACGTGCCCGGCCACGTGGGCTTGCCGTAATGAATCGCGGCCTCGAAATGGGTCTCGGCGAACGGGAACGTGCCGGTTCGCACGCCCATGTTCACGCGCACGTCCGGATACTGCGCGTTGAATGCCGCGAGCCGCGGAATCAGCCATTGCGACGCGAAAGTCGGCAGAACAGCCAGTTCCAGATAACCGCCGCCACTGCCATGCGCGATGATGGACAGCGTGTCGCGATCGAGCTGTTCCAGCGAGCGCCGCACCTGTGCGCTATAAACCTTGCCTGCCTTGGTCAGCACCACGCGCTGTTTGACGCGCACGAACAACCGCACGCCAAGGTTGCTTTCCAGCGTGTTGATTTGCCGCGACACCGCGCTTTCGGTCAGGAAGAGTTCGCGCGCCGCGTGCGTGAAGCTCTCGTGCCGTGCGGCCGCTTCGAAAGCGAGCAGCGCACCCATGTTGGGGATCTTGAACTTTCGCACGTTGATTCCAAAAACGCATTAAGTGGCGATTTTATCTCTCTTTACGGCGACCCTGGCGTTTTGAATAATCACGCCTTTGATCATGCCGTTCTGTGCCTTGCGCGCCGACCGGCGTGGCACTCCAGCACGTCAGATAGCGCGCGTAGAGTCATTTAGAGAACCGATATGCCAAACATCAAGAATGCGAATCTCGAACAACTGCTGCTGACGCTGCTCGGCGCCGACAAAACCGCCCGGCTCTTTGCGACGCTGAATCATCCGCAGATCCTCAACGAATGGGAAGACGGCATCGTCACGCGCGCCGAACTCGCGCAGGCGATGAACATGGCGCTCTTTGAAGACCTGCTGGCACGCTCGGCGAATGGCCGCCGCTACACGGAAGAGACGGTCGCGGCGGGCGGCAGCGTGTACTTCGACCACGGCGCGCTGCGCACGGTGCGCTGGCCGCACAGCGGCGCGCTGCCGACTGGCGAAGCCGCATTTGCCCGCATTCTGCGTCCGCTCGGTTTCAGCATCAACGGACGGTATCCGCTCGATCGTCTCGGCATGACCGGGCGCGCGTGGGCGCATGACGACGCGCCCGATGAGATCGCCCAGTTCTTCGTGAGCGAGCTGCATCCCGAGCGGTTCTCGGCGGAGTTTCAACAGGCGGTGACCAACGTGATCGGCCAGTCGCGCGATCCGTTGACGCCGCGCGCGGTCGGCCAGTTGTGGGAGCTCGAGCGCGACGGCGTGCTGCCGCTCGAGGCGGCCCATGAACTGCTGCCGGTCATCGTCGGCGCATTCGCGCGCCAGCACGAGACGCCACGCGAAGCCGATTACGAAGTATTGTTGAAGGAATCGCCGGAAATGGCGTGGATCGCGACCGAAGGCAATGCGTTCAACCACGCCACCGATCGCGTCGCGGACGTCTTTCAACTCTCCGACGACGAGAAGGCCAAGGGCCGTCCGATGAAACCGGAAGTGGAGCGTTCGCGCTCGGGCCGCGTGTTTCAGACAGCGTATCGCGCGGACACGGTGCTGCGCGAGTTTCGTGCGGCTGACGCAAGCGTGGTGACGCGCGACGTGCCGGGCTCGTTCTACGAGTTCATCACGCGCAAGCGGACTTTCGATCAGGACGCGCGTCGCTGGGAAACGGACCTGCGTTTCGACGCGGGCAACGCACAGGGCATCTTCAAGATGACCGCGAGCCAGGCTGCCTGAGCGCAGGGCGGCGGTCCAGGCACGAGAAACGGGGAGCGCGGTGGGAACGTCATTGGATGAAGAGCAGGGCGCGGGCCTGAACGGGTTGGACGACGCCGGCCGTCGCGCGCCGAAGAATGCGCCGCGTGTTGCCACGCCTTTCGCGGGCAGCGCCGCCGTGATGCAGGCGCTCGAAGCCGATTTGCGCAGCCATGTGCGCGGCGAAGTGCGCTTCGATCAGGGCTCCAAAGCGTTGTATGCGGCAGATGCGTCGAACTATCGGCAAGTGCCGCTCGCCGTGGTCGTGCCCGCCGATGTCGACGATCTATTGGCGACACTCGCCGCCTGTCGTCGCAACGACGTGCCGTTTCTCGCGCGCGGCGGCGGCACCTCGCAGAACGGCCAATGCGTGAACGTCGCGGTGGTGGTCGACGCAAGCAAATATGTGAACCGTGTCGTGTCGGTCGATCCGGTCGCGCGCGTCGCGATCGTCGAGCCAGGCGTGGTCTGCGATACCTTGCGCGATGCCGCCGAACAGCATGGCCTCACGTTCGCACCCGATCCGGCTACACACAGCCGCTGCACGCTCGGCGGCATGATCGGCAACAACTCGTGCGGCGCGCATTCGGTGATGGCCGGCAAGACCGTCGAAAACGTCGAGGCGCTTGAGATCGCGACCTTCGACGGCGCGCGTTTCTGGGTCGGTCCGACATCCGAAAGCGAACTCGAATGCATCATCGCGGCAGGCGGCCGCCAAGGCGAAATCTACGCCGCGTTGAAACGGTTGCGCGATACCTACGCTGACCAGATCCGCGCGAAATTCCCGCAGATCAAACGGCGCGTGTCGGGTTTCAACCTCGATCAACTGCTGCCGGAAAACGGCTTCAACGTGGCGCGTGCCCTGGTCGGCACCGAGGGCACCTGCGCGGTGACATTGCAGGCGAAAGTGCGCCTCGTGAAGAGTCCTGCGAAGCGCGTGATCGTGGTGGTCGGCTTCACGGATATCTACACGGCCGCGGATGCCGTGCCGCATTTCATGCGCTGCGGGCCGATCGCTATCGAAGGACTCGACCGCGCGATCATTCGCGGGCTGGAGGCGCGCGGGTTGAAGAAGGACGAGATCGCGTTGCTGCCCGAAGGCGATGCGTGGGTCGTGCTCGAATTCGGCGCGGACACGCAAGAGGCGGTGATGCTACAAGCGCAAGCCGCTGCCACCTATTTTCGCTCGGGCGAGGCGGGGCCGAATGTCTCGGCGATGCTCGTCGAAGATCGCGCATTACAGGCCAAGGTATGGTCGATTCGTGAGACCGGCGCCTCGGCGGTGGCGTTGTCTGTCGATTCCGGCACGCCTGATCCGGTGGTCGGCTGGGAAGATGCGGCGGTCGATCCGCTGCGTCTCGGCGATTATTTGCGCGCGTTCCAGTCGCTAGTGGATCGCTACGGCTACGAGACGAGCCTCTATGGTCATTTCGGCGATGGCTGCGTGCATGCGCGCATCACGTTCGATCTGCGCAGCGCGGAAGGTATCTCGACGTGGCGCAAGTTTCTGCGCGAAGCGGCCGAGCTGGTGGTCGAATTCGGCGGCTCGCTCTCGGGCGAACACGGCGACGGCCAGGCCAAAGCCGAGTTTCTGCCGATCATGTACGGCGCCGAGCTGATGCAGGCAATGGAACAGTTCAAGGCGATCTGGGATCCGGCCAATCGTCTGAATCCGGGCAAGGTCGTGCATGCGTATCGCGCCGACGAGAATCTGCGCATGGGTCCCGCCTATCAACCTGTCTCGCTGCAAACCAGGCTCACCTTTTCAAGCCCGGAAGGCTACGGCTTTCAGCGCGAGATCGAGCGATGCATCGGCATGGGCAAATGCCGTTCGCTTGAAGGCGGCACGATGTGCCCAAGTTATCGCGCGACCCGCGAAGAGAAATATTCGACCCGTGGCCGTGCGCATCTGTTCTGGGAAATGCTGCAAGGCGACGTGATCGTCGATGGCTGGCAAAGCCGCGAAGTGAAAGAAGCGCTGGATACATGCCTTGCGTGCAAGGGCTGCAAATCCG
Organism: Paraburkholderia sp. RL17-381-BIF-C; assembly: GCF_046026435.1. Classification (NCBI taxonomy): domain Bacteria; kingdom Pseudomonadati; phylum Pseudomonadota; class Betaproteobacteria; order Burkholderiales; family Burkholderiaceae; genus Paraburkholderia; species Paraburkholderia sp. RL17-381-BIF-C. Next base: position 110,926 of record NZ_JARESX010000006.1, read on the forward strand.
ATTGCCCGACGCATACGGATATGGCTTCATACAAAGCCGAATTTCTTTCACATTACTACGAGACGAATCGACGGCCACGGCAGGCGCTGTTCATGGGGCGCATCGGTGAATGGGCGCCGTGGGCGGCGCGCTTCCCGCGTTTGACGAACTTCATGACGTCGGCGCCGGGCTTGGCTTCGTTCGGCAAGTGGGTGGCAGGCGTGGCGCAAGCGCGCGAACTGCCACCGTTCGCAGGCGCCACTTACAGGCAGATCGCACGGCGTTCGCCGCAAACAGCGTCCGCCTCTCGCGGCGAAGCGAAAAAGGTCATTCTGTGGGTCGATACTTTCAACGATCACTTCACGCCCGAGGTCGCTGAAGCCGCCGCCGACGTTTTAAAGCAGTTGGGCTGGCACGTCGTGTTGCCGAAGAACCGGCTGTGCTGCGGGCGTCCACTCTATGACTTTGGCCTGCTCGAACGTGCGCGCGAACTTCTCGCGCACATCCTTGACGACCTCGCGGACGATATCGCCGCGGGCGTGCCGCTGGTCGGTCTCGAACCGGGCTGTTTGTCGGTATTCAAGGACGAATTGCTGAAGCAACTGCCCGGTCATGCGTTAGCGAAGAAGCTCTCCGCGCAGACGTTCCTGTTCTCCGATTTTGTCGCGCGGCAGCCGTTCGATTGGCCGACGCTGACCGCCGACGTGATCGTGCACGGGCATTGTCATCAAAAGGCGCTGTTCGGCATGCAGGGCGACACGGCGTTGCTGAACAAGCTCGGCGTGAAATGGAAGCTTCTCGATACAGGATGCTGCGGCATGGCGGGATCGTTCGGCTTCAACGCAGAGCACCACGCGCTTTCCGAAAAGATCGGCGAAGACAGACTATTTCCGGCGGTGCGCGAGGCGGCCGCGGACACGATCGTGCTGACCAATGGCTTCAGTTGCCGCGAACAGATCGAGCAAGGCACGGGGCGTCACGCAATGCATATTGCGCAACTCGCGCAGCGGGCGTTGGCGGCTCGTTAGGCCGCGTTGCTGCGCGGTGTGGATCCGTGCGTCACTTCTTTGTCGATTCGGTGGCGGGCGGGGTGTGCGGAATGTCGGCGCTGGTGGCCATCCACAATACTTCGGCGTCTTCTTCGCTCGTGGAGACCGCCGCGTGGCCGGTGCGGCTGTCGAAGTAGAGGCTGTCGCCGGCGTTCAGGTGCGTCGGCGCATACAGCTCCGAATACAGGCACACGCTGCCGCTGATCACATACAGAAATTCCTCGCCTTCGTGACGGCCCCAGTCGTCGAAGGCGTCGAGCGTGTGCGCGGAGATGCGGATGCGAAACGGCAGCATCGCTTTGTGCGCGAGGTCCGTGGCAAGCAGTTCCATCTGGTAGCCGCGATAGGCATGACGCTGGCCTTCGTCCTTGCGGGTGAGCGCGCGGCGGCCGCTGGCGCTGACTTTCGGCGTCGAGCCAAACAGCTCGCCGATCTCGATCTTCAGTCCGAGGACAATCTTCTGCAGAACATCGAACGTGGGGGACATCAGGCCGTTTTCGACCTTGGAGAGCGTCGAGCGCGAAACGCCGCAGAGGCGGCTGGCGGTTTCCAGCGTCAGGTCCTGCGCCTGGCGGGCGGCGCGGACGCGGCGGCCGAGGTCGGTGGTGGACGGGTCGGCGGATTTGGCGAGATGGGTGTCCATAGGGCTTGATGCTTCGAATGCACGCTTTGAGGGGACGGTGTTGTTTCCGATAATAACATTTGGCGCGATGGGTCCCGATCGGAAGGCGGTGGGACGTCTGCCGCCGCGCCCGCGGAAAATGCCTGGATCGCTTGTGCATGGCCTGGGTGACGGCGCTGTTGAGGTTGACCGGTGGCGGAGAAGCGTTCGGGTGCTTTTCTCATCGGAAACTTCGGCGAGTGCAGACTGGGTCGCGCATTGCAGGTGTCACCTGACCAGTTCGGCGGCGCGTCTCTTTCATATCCCGGGCGAGATAATCGCTTCGCCTTTAGATTTATTTTGATTGGCGAAGCAATTCCGGGCTTAAGCCTGTGATGGCTGATTGAGTGCCGCTCGTGGTCAGGCGTCGCTCGGGTGTTCGCCGAACCGTTGCATTGCAGCGCGAAGCGCCGCGCTCGGACTATCGAGCGGCCGCCTTCCCTTTCGAACGAGCTCCGCGCCGGGCGCCATCCACGGATGAGCGAATGCGACAACCGTTGCGCCGGCCTCGTATGCGTCTTCCGCGGCCAATGCGCTTGCAGCGAGGCAACCGTCGAGATCACCCGCTTTGAACCGTGCCCAAACCTGAGGAAGGTGAACGACCTCCACTGACGCACCGGTTCCGCGTATGTGCTCCGCAAACAGCATTCTGGTGGATTCGATTGCAGAGTCAGCGGCACATAACACGACGATTTTCCCGCCCAGTTCCGCTGCCGCGGCGGCCAGGGCGATATCCGCCCTGACGATGGGCACCGGTTGACTCTCGATATCCGCCACGGCCGCCCCAAGCGTGGCGCAAGTCAGAATAACGGCGTCGGAATGGGCTGCCAGCGCGAGAAGACGCCGGTTCGTCTCGGCTTTCAATTCGTGTGAGAACGTCCCTGCCAGACCGACCGCCTCGCGCAGATCCGCTCTCACTTCGTGGTGAAGATCATCAGCACGCATGCCGAGTGCTTTTGCGGCCTGCTCAAAGACTTGCCGGTTCCCGTCCATCGTGTGCAAAAACGAAATACGCATTGCCGTATGCCTCGGTGAAGTTGCGTGAATCAGATGCATCGTGCCGATGCCGGTTCGTGGCGTTCACGCCCAAGGGCGGGCCAATCGATTCGTCTGCATTGTTGCAACGTCGCCGCAGGCCAACAAGGCGGGAGCTTCTACCAGTATCGCTAGTACCCGTCTCCGATAGGCGTTGCGCGGCGATTTGGCCGCGTTATGGTCCGTTGTTCCCCGCATTCGAAAAAGTCATTGAGCTATAAGATGCCATCCGCGTCAGGCTACCTGTCATTTACCTTGTATCGCGAACGTCGCCGGACGTCCGCAGACGTAGTAACGTATTGAAGATTTAACCTTTCGCCCCGTTACATTGATTCTTGAGGCGCTTATGTCCACGGACGCAGACACAATCACCGATGAAGAGATCGCCGCCATCGCCGATCGCATGGTCGAAGAAGGCAGAAGAGTTTCGCCGGTGACGATCTGGAAAGAGGTTCGCGGCGGTTCGCTTGCGTCGATCGTCGCGGCCTTGCAGCGCTGGCGCGAAGCGCGGCAGGCCGAAACGCCGGCACCGCAGGTCCAGCCCGGGTTGCCGGAGGGCCTCGCTGAGACAGTGATGAGCGCGGCGGATCGCATCTGGACGGCATCCCAGCACGACGCCGAACGGGCTTTCAATCAGCGTTTGGCTGCAGTGAACCAGGACCTCGAAGCGGCCCGTGCGGAACGGGACGAAGCCCTCGCCGAGTATCAGAAAACGATCGACGACGTCGAAACGGGGCGCAATCGGGTCGTCGCGCTGACGGATGCGCTAAGTGCCTCGGAAAGTACCGCTCTGCGCCTCGAAACGGAACTCGCAACCGCTGCGGGCCGGGCGGAGGCAGCTGAAGCTCATGTCGAAGAACTCGCTCAGCGTGTGTCTGCACAAGACGCCGATCTGGCGGCCATGAAGGCATTGCTCGACGAGGAACGCCTCGCACGCGAAGAGTTGGCCACGGCGCTCGCGAGCAAGAACAATGAAGTTGCTCAGGTCGCTCAGGAGCGAGATCAGGCGCGGCAGGAGATCGCAACATTGAGCGATGCCTGTCAGGCGAAGACAGAAGAAGCGACGCGCTGGTCGGAGCAGGCAGGCGCGGCCGCATTGCGTGCTGAGGCGGCCGAGGCGCGCGTTGAAGAACTCGCGCAGCGTGCGTCGGTGGACCACGCCAACCTGGAAGCGGCGAACGCATCGCTCGAAGAAGAACGCAAAGCTCGTGAAGAGTTGTCGGCGGATGTAGCAAGCAAGAGTGATGAAGTCACGCGCGTCACTCGGGAGCGCGATCAGATTCAGCAGGAAATCGCCACTCTACGCGACGCCTATCAGGCCAAGTCGCAAGAAGTCGCGCAATGGTCGCAAGAGGCAAGCGAGGCTGCGTCGCGTGCACAGGTCGCGGAAGCGCGCGTGGAAGAACTTGCGCTGCGTGTAGCGTCGCAAGATGCCAGCCTCGAAGCGACGACGGCGTCGCTCGAAGCCGAAAGCAAGGCTCGTGAAGAATTGGCAGCAATTGTTTCGAGCAGGAACGATGAAGTAACGCGAGTCACGCACGAGCGCGATCAGGCGTTGCAGCAGGTCGCGACGTTGGACGCCGCTTATCAGGCAAGCTCGCAGGAAGCGACGCGCTGGTCACAGGAAGCGAATGCGGCGACGTCACGCGCCGAGGCAGCCGAGGTACGTGTAGAAGAACTCGTGCGGCGTGCGGCGGTGGATCAGGCCAATCTGACCGCGGTCAATGCGTCGCTGGAAGAAGAGCGCAAAGCATGTGATGAACTGAACGCGGTCATCTCCGGCAAGAACGACGAAATAACGCGAGTCACTCAGGAGCACGAGCAGGCGCGGCAGCAGATCGCCACTCTGCGTGACGCCCATCAGGCAAAGTCAGAAGAAGTGACGCGACTCGCCGACGAACTGAACGCGGCGACGTCACTTGCGCAAGCGGCACAGGCACGTGTTGAAGAACTCACGCAGCGCGAAACGGCACACGCTGCCGATCAGCAAGCCACGACGGCATTGCTGGACGAAGAGCGCAAGGCGCGAGCGGAGTTGTCCGCAACTGTGTCGAGCAAGAACGAAGAAATAGCGCGCGCCACTCAGGAACGCGACCAGGCGCAGCAGCAGTTCCTCAGTTTGAACGATGCCCATCAAGCCAAAACGGAAGAAGCGGCAAAGTTGTCGACGGAGCTGGACGCGGCCTTGGCGCACGCGAAAGCCGCCGAGGCGCAGGCAAGCGAGCGCCTCACACAACTCGCAACGCTGGAGGGCGAACTGGAGCAAGCTCGCGCCGCGCTGGCAGCGGAGCATCAGGCAGCTGCGGCGCGGGCCGACGAAATGTCGGTTCACCTTAACGAACTGCAGCGCGTCACCCTGGAACTGGAAGAGACGCGGCGGCAGATCGAGAGCATGAACGAGGCGAAGGTGGCCACGAGCGCCGACCTGGCTCGGCTATCGCAGGATGCGTCTGCCGCGAGAGACCGCGCAGAGGCCGCCGAACAGCAGGTTGCGCAACTGGAACAACGGCTGGCCGCGCAAGCCGAAGCCATTGCACAACAAGCTCGAACCGACGAGGCCGAGGGCGCGGAGGAGATCGCGGCGTTGCAACGCCAGATATCAGCGCAAGCCAAAGCTCATGCAAAGGCGCTCAGCGAGCTTCGCGGCACGGCGGAACAATGGGTCGCCCACGCGAAAGACCTCAAACAGCGGCTTGGTCTGGCAAGCGAGAGGATCTTGTTCATCGACGCACGCAGCACCGGTGAGGTGGCGCTCGTCAGACGGCTTTCATCCGAACTGGAGCGCCTCAAGCCGGATCACGAGTTGATCGCCAGAGAGACGCAGCAGAAGCTGATCAGCTCGACGATGAGCCACCAGCTCGCGCAAAAGGGCTACCGCTATGACCCGGCCACGGCGGTGATGTCGAAGGTCGTGACCTGACGGGCGCCGAATGGGCGGTTGCGTGTTGATGAACGGCGCGCGCCGAATTTATCCGCAGCCTAGGGCGCGACAGGCTTGCCTGACGCGTCCTTGACCTTCTGTTTCCACTGCGAGCGGATTTCGGCCGTCACGGACTCGGGCAGCGAAATATAGTCGAGATCGTCGGCTGCCTTGCCGCCGTTCTTGAATGCCCAATCGAAAAACTTCAGCGTTTCCGCGCCTTGCGGTGCTTTGTCCTGCGTCGTATGCAATAGCACGAACGTCGCGCCGACCACGGGCCACGCGTTCTTGCCCGGCTCGTTCGTCAGGATCTGATAGAACGACTTCGACCAATCGGCGCCCGCCGCTGCCGCCTTGAATGTGTCGGTCGACGGCTCGACCACAGTCCCCGATGCATTTTTCAGCGCGGCGTAGGTCATGTGGTTCTGCTTCGCATAGGCCCACTCGACGTAGCCGATCGCGCCCGGCAAACGCTGCACGAATGCGGCCACGCCGTCGTTGCCCTTGCCGCCGGTACCGGTCGGCCAGTTCACCGTAGCGCCTTCGCCCACTTTCGCTTTCCACTCCGGGTTCACCTTGGAGAGGTAGTTCGTCCAGATGAAACTCGTGCCTGAGCCGTCGGCGCGGCGCACCACCGCGACGTCGGTATCAGGGAGTTTGATTTTCGGGTTCAGCGCGACGATCGCGGGATCGTTCCACTTCTTGATCTTGCCCAGATAGATGTCGCCGACCACTTGACCCGACAGCACCAGTTCGCCGGCCTTCAGACCCGGCACGTTGATCGCCGGCACCACGCCGCCGACCACCGTGGGGAACTGGAACAGGCCGTTCCTGGCCAATTCGTCGTCTTTCAGCGGCGCGTCCGAACCGGCGAAATCCACGGTCTTCGCGATGATCTGCTTGATACCGCCCGACGAACCAATGCCCTGATAGTTGACCTTGCCGCCGCCTGTTTTCTGATAGGCATCGGCCCATTTCGTGTAAATCGGCGCGGCGAAAGTACTGCCGGCGCCGGTTATGTCGGCGGCGTGCGCGGCGCTGGCACACAGCGCACACAGAAACAGCGTAAGTTGCTTGAGTTTCATGTCGAGACTCCTTGTGGCGATGAGGTCGCCTTCGATGGGCTGCAACTTAAGGCTGAAATATGACGTTCTCGTGACCGTTCAGGTTAAATGATTCGACTGCGGAATTATAAGGATCATCCAGGTCGATCAAGCGAGAACGACCACGTTAACCTTCTTTTGATGGGTCGCGATATGCTCGGGCCTTTGCATCCAGTTCAATCCGTGCGACGCCTGAGGGCGGTATCGGTTGGCGATCGTTACGCTTCCACTATCGGCCGGCAATTACTGGATATGCCAAACCCGCATGAGAAGCAAATGCTGAATGACCTATGAAATCTGACCTGCTACTGCAAACCTACGGCGCCGACTCATCCGGCATGGTCTGTGGCTTTCTCTTTTCTTCGACTCATGCCGGCCGGCCCGTCGACGCGGATGAAGTCGTCGAATGGTTACAGGCGCACGACGCGAACGGCACCGCAAGAGAAGGGAGCGAGTTTCTTTGGCTTCACTTCAATCTGGCGCATAGTGCGAGCGAACGCTGGATGAGAGCGCAACTCGATCTACCCGAGACTTTTTTCGACGCGTTGCGCGAAGGCTCGCACTCGACGCGTATCGAGCATGCGGACGGCGCGCTGCGCGCGGTCGTCAACGACGTCATGTTCAATCTCGAGTTCATTCCCTCCGAAATAGCGACGCTGTGGATTTACGCGAACCAGCGGATTATCGTGACCGCGCGTCTGAAGCCACTGCGTTCGGTCGACAGATTGCGCGCGTCGGTTCGGGAAGGCGAGCTTTTCAGGTCTCCGGCGGAATTGCTGGTTCACCTGATGCGCGACCAGGCCGACCTGCTCGTGCAGATCGTGCGCCGAACCAGCGCCGACGTTGACCGGATAGAGGATCGATTCCTGTCGCAACGGCCGACGCAGAACCGCATCGATCTAGGCGCGATGCGTCGTATGCTGACGCGTTTGCAACGCATGCTCGCGCCTGAACCTGGCGCGATCTTCCGGCTGCTGGCGAGACCGCCGCGCTGGCTTCATTCAGATGACGTGCAGGATCTGCGCGAGTCGACCGAGGAGTTTTCGGTGGTTCTCTCGGATGTGGCCGGTCTGATCGAACGGGTCAGGCTGTTGCAGGAGGAGATCATTTCCCGTCTGGAAGAGCAGAACAATCGCACGCTCTTCACGCTGACATTGGTGACGGTACTGGCTATGCCGATCAATATCGTCGCGGGTTTTTTCGGAATGAATGTGGGTGGTATTCCGCTCGCTGAAAACCGGCACGGCTTCTGGGTGATGGTGTTGCTCGTGGCCGGTTTTACAGGGCTGGCCGGATGGTGGGCATTTCGCCGGCGCAAGGAACGGTAGGGTAGGCCAGAGGGAAGCAATGCGCCCGATTTCTGCGTTCGTGGCGCTGCGCGCAGTACCGCTAGTTGATGCCGAAGCCGGGACGCTCGTCAACGAGCCTATCGCTGAGCGCGCGTAACAATGCTTCGGCGCTCTGCATGCGATCGCCTTTGAGATCCCTCAGATACGCGATTGCATCGTCTGCAATACCGCGCTCGCCGAGGCGAAGCGCATGCGTAACAAGCAACGATTCACTCGCAACGACGTCGTTGAGTTTTCCCAGTTCGTCCTGTATTTGCGTGAGTTCGACGACGCCTATCCCGTTTCCGCTCTCGATCACGGGCGCAAAAAACTCCAGCAGGTAGCGCACCTTTTTCGCGGAAATTCGGACCTCGTGAAACTCTGCGTATCCGGAATTGGGATCCCTAAGCAAACGCTTCATCCGTTTTCGCAGTGCCCTTCTGGCCGTTGCAATACGGTTCGCGGCGAATACCGAAAGCGACTCGTCAAACGACCGAGCGTCGAGTTGCTGCATCACGCCCGCGATTGCCTGGTTCAATACTGCTTCAACGTTGGCGTCGGCGATCGTTGCGCGACTGTGCAGGAGCGCATCGCCGCGCAATAAATCGACACCTTCGATCAGCGCCGCAAAAGAACGCGGCATTGCCGTCTCCTCTGCCAGTAAGTGTTTCAGGATATCCCAGTCACGTGTTTGACCGGCGGAGTCGGCCAGCGCCTTGAATTCGCGCCGCTGTCGCCTCGCTCGCGATCCGTCGATAAGCGGATCGTAAGCCCACCACAGCGAGCGCAGACGACGCAGTACGACACGAAGTTTGTGCAGACTTTCCGGATCGGCACTGACGCATAGAGTGCCCACGCGTTGCGCCACCTGCGCAACCATTGGCGTGACCAGTGTCGAGAAGGCCACGGCCGGCGGCATGTCTGGCAAAACGGTCCCGCCGCGTTTGCCGGAATCGTCCGGAACCCGCTCTTCTGCAGAAGCAACGTCGCGCATGGGTGGTGTGGAGTTCATCGGTTCAAATCGATTGAGTCCCCGAAGCGGACGGTAGTGAGGTGAACGTAAGGTGGCGCGGGTCAGGCGGTTTGCAAACTGCGATTTCAATCCTACAGCGTATCAATTTTCAAAACCACGCCGGCATCGCGTTGGAAGCAATGCGGCTGTGATAGAGCGATTCAATTTGCCTCCTGAGCTTCAGCATCCTGTAATGGGGAGAACTGGTTTCGTTACTCGGCGAGCTTCACTTCATGAGCCTCAACAACAAACCTAAAGTGAGGTCTTTCGTGAGTTATACACAAACACTGTTGACCGGTGTGATCGGCGCGTTCTTGTCGGTCACAGCGCACAGCGCTGACATCACCGGCGCTGGCAGTACCTTCGCCGCACCCATCTATACGAAATGGGCCAGCGCATACCAGCGGGCAGGCGGCGGCACGGTGAGCTATCGCGGTGTCGGCTCGACCCAAGGGGTGAAGGAAATCATGGAGAGTCAGGTGGATTTCGCCGGATCGGATGCGCCGCTCAGCGACGACGAGCTTGCCAGGAATGACCTGCTCCAGTTTCCCATGGTGATCGGCGGTGTCGTGCCGGTCGTCAATCTGCCGGGTATCAAGCCCGGTGAGCTGGTTCTCTCGGGGCGTGTGCTTGGGGATATCTATCTCGGCAAAATCATCAGTTGGAATGCTCCAGCCATTGCTGCCATCAATCCCGGGCTCAAGCTGCCTGACGCGCCAATCGCCGTTGTGCGTCGCCTCGACGGTTCCGGGACCTCACTGATCTGGACGCATTATCTGGCGCAGGTCAACCCCGAGTGGAAGAGCAGGGTCGGTGAGGGAAGTTCAGTGCGCTGGCCGCGCGGCATAGGCGGAAGAGGCAATGAAGGGGTCGCCGCTTTCGTGCAACATCTGCCAGGCGCAATCGGCTACGTTGCATGGGATTTTACGAAGCAGAATCATATGTCGTACACGGCCATGGAAAATGCCGCGGGTACCGTGGTTCAGCCGGGACCCGAGACATTCAAGGCCGCTGCCGCGAGCGCGGACTGGTCCAGATCTCTCGTTCCAATGCTGACCAATGAACCGGGCGCGAACGCGTGGCCTGTCGTCGGCGCGACGTATGTGTTGCTACATGGCACGCTGAACAAACCGGAACGCGGTGAGGCAACGCTGAAATTCCTGGACTGGGCGCTAACCAACGGCGACCAGGCCGCAGAGGACCTGGACTATATCCCGCTGCCGCCAGCGGTGGGGAACGAGGTTCGCGCGCAGTTGCACGCAAGGGTCAGGAATCCGTCGGGCGGAGCCGTCGCAGGTCAATGACGTGGGCGATCGCCCCGATCAAAGCACCGCGCGCTGACGGGTACGCGCCCAGTGTGCGAGCGCGGCGCACGCCACCAGCAATGAACCGGTCACGAAGAACACGGCATGCAGCCCGAGATGAACAGCGATCGCGCCGCCGATGATCGGACCGACCACCTGTCCGCTGAATTGCGCCGACTGCAGATAACCGAGCATCTGACCGGTCTTGTGTTCTTCCACTGCGTGGCGCGCCAGTTTCGCAATCGCAGGCAGGAGGCCGGCTAACGTCATGCCCATCAGCGCGCGCAATCCGGCCAGTTGCCACCACGCGTGAACGAACGCTTGCGGAACCATCACGAGACCGGTCAGCACCAGGCAAGCGACGATCACGTTCCAGCTGCCGATCCGATCGGCCAACGCGCCGAGGCGCGCGGCCGTCAGCATGCTGCCGAAAGCCGAACAGGCCATCACGACACCCGCGACGCGGGCGAGATGAAGCGACGGCACGCCGAGACTGCCGACATAGACCGTGATGACCGGCTCGATCGACATGTTGGCGAGCAGCACCATCATCGCCGTGACCAGCAATGCGGCGACCACTGGATAGTCGTTGCGATGCGTGCTCGCCGGCGCATGTTCCGCGGCTCGCCGGCTTGAATGCGTGGCCGGGTCGAAATCTTCCTTGACGACGAAAATCGTCAGCAAAGCGGCCACCGCGATCATGGCGCCGCCTGCGAAGAACGTGCCGCGAATGCCGAGCCATCCCGGCAGAAAACCGCCGACGAGCGGCCCGATCAGATTGCCGGCGAGCGCACCGGTCGAGAGCACGCCCAGCGCCCAACCGGCGCGCGCTTTCGGAGCCTGCGTGCCAACCATTACCGTCGAAGCCGACGAATAGCCGCCCACGAGTCCAGCCAGCAAGCGCAGGCCGACGAGTTCGTGCACGTTGTGCGCGATGCCGATCAACGACATCACCACCGCCATGCCGACGGCCGCGCGCACCAGCATCGGCTTGCGGCCATAGCGATCGGCGAGGCGTCCCCACAAGGGCGCGGTGACGGCCGTACCGAGAAACGTGGCGCCGAACGCGATCCCCGACCATTGAATGACGGCGGACTGCGACTGCACGCCGAGTTGCTGGACGTAAATGGGCAAAAACGGCAGCAGCATGCTCAGGCTGACGAGCGTGGTGAATGAGCCGAACACGCACACGGCCAGATTACGGCGCCAGTAACGCTCGTGTCGCGCCGAATAGTCGAGGCCGCGCATGTCAGCCGCGGCTTCCAAAGCGAGATTGGGACGCGCGCTCATATCGTCTTCTCCAACACCGAATGTGCGTACAGCCGAGCCTCTGCTTCGGCGAGTTCGTTCACGGGTGCGCAGTCCTTGCGGGGTCCGTGTGTCGGGATCATGGGGTTCTCCCAGTTCGAGTGAGGGATGCCGTCGGCTGAAAACGGGGTGACGCCAACGCTATTGCTGCTTCGGAGCGCCGCGAAGCGCCGTGAACAGATCGACCACCAACGCAAGCGCCAACGAGGTCGCGCCGATCAGGAATAAGCTCGCGTAATTGCCACCGTCGTGCGCGAACAGAAATGACAGGCCATACGCCGCGACGGCCTGCAATACCGCGAAACTGGTGGTCGCCGCGCTCCACGCGCCTTTTTGAGCAGCGGGATGGTGCGCGAGCAATTCATTGACCCGGCCGAGCACGAGCGGCACGATGCCCGGCACGAACGCGCCGACCACGACGCTCGACACGATCAGCGCGACGGGTCCTGGTACGACAGCCGGCAACGCGACTGCGGCGATCTGCAGGACATAGGCCACGCGCAGCGCGGGACCGAACCCGGCACGGTCGGCCAGGTGACCGGTCAGCAGAGGGCCTGCGATCGCACCCAGTCCGAACAGCACCCAGTATTGCGCGCCGGCATCGAGGCCCTTGCCAAGACCGCGTGCCACGAAATCCACGAGAAAGATCATGTGGGGGACGAGGCCCGCGGCATTCAACGCATACTCGGCGTACAGCGCGCGCATCGAGGCCGCCGGATAGGCGCGGCTGTGGCCGGCGTGAGGCGCCGCGTGCTGCACAGCGGGTTCGGCCCGCCCGGGCCAACCGTTCCATGCGACGGCTGTCAGCGCCAGAGAGAGCGCGGCGAGACCCAGCCACGTTTGGCTCAGACCTTGACGCAGCAGGAGCGGCACGATTGTCCCGGACGCCGCGATACCCAAACCGATACCGCTGAAAATCGCGCCGCTCGCAAAGCCTCTGCGCGATGGGATCACATGAGCGAGGATCGTCGGCGCGGCCAGCACCATCAGTGCACCGCCCGACAAGCCGGATGCGAAGCGCCAGACGAAGAACCAGAGAAACGAAACCGGAAAGGCGCAGGCGACGAACGCAACGGTCGCGAGCAGCATCATCGCGCGCAGCACGGACGCGGCGTCGAATCGCCGCGCAAGCCAGCCGCCTGCGAGCGCGCCGGCCAGATAGCCGCCGAGATTGGCTGCGCCGAGATAGGCTGCAGTCGACGCCGGAAACCAGTGCGCGCTGACGATAGCCGGCAATAACGGGGTATAGGCGAAACGCGCGAGGCCTATCCCGACAAGGCTCGCGCTGGCTCCCGCCAGCGTGCCGCGCCAGACATTGAATGCGGGCGCGATCGATCCATTGGCGACTGCTCGTTGCATGACTGCCTCCACTGTTCCGTTACGCGCCGACCCGGCCGCCGGGCGGCCGCGACGCGATAAGCGCGAAACTCACAGCTCGCCATGCATTTCATGAGGATCACAAATCAAATCCACAATGAGTTGCAACGTGACAGCAGTGCCTTGGGCGTCGACGCCGTTGCCGCCGTCTATGCGTGGGCTGATGCCCGTTACGAGGAATGCCGGTTCGAGTCGGGTGCGGGGAGGGGCGTGTCAGTGAATTCGCCGGTACGGCCCGAAGGCGTGAGCTGTGCAATCTCGCTGAACACAGTCTAGATTGAACCGATTGCAGAGAGAATCCACGCTGATCGGCAGACATTCTTCCGGGAGTCGATTCAATTGCGCTTCGTAGTCCGCTGGGGTTGCGTGAAGTGGCGGCGCAGGCGCGGCGCCGCGAAATCGACGAATTCTCGCACCTTGGGAACCGCGAGACGCCCTTGCGGCGTCAACAGGTGGACTGGTAGCGGGGCGGGTTCGTTGTCGCTCAGGACGATCTCGAGCGATCCTTCCTTGACCTGCTCGGCGACGTGATAGGAAAACATGCGGGTGACGCCATGTCCCGCGACGGCCGAAGCCACGGCCGCCTGAATACTGTTGACGATAAAGCGCGGAGTGAACTGCACGACACGTGGAATCGTCGAGCCATTCGGCGGCGGAAAGCTCCATGAATCCAGGCCGAAGTGGCTCATGGAGATGATCTGATGCCGGGCAAGATCGGCGGGTTCGACGATCGGCGGGTGCTTGGCCAGGTAGCGAGGCGACGCCGTGACGACCCGCCGCGTTTCGCCCACCGGGATCGCCACGAGCGTCGAATCGGGCAGGTGAGCGATGCGCAGCGCCACGTCCATTCCTTCGTCGATCAGGCTCACTGGGCGGTCGAGCATATCCAGCCGGACCGAGACGGCCGGATAGCGATCGATGAAATCGTCGATGATCGCCCGCAGCATGTCCTGACCGGCCGCCACCGGTGCGGTGATCGTGAGCAGCCCGCGCGGTGCGGAGCGCTCGCCGGCGATCAGCAGATCGGCTTCTTCCAGGTCGGTGAGAATGCGGCGGCAAGCGGCGGCGTATCGTTCGCCGGCTTCGCTCAGTCTGATCGTCCGCGTCGTGCGATGCAGCAGAGCCGTTCCGACATGTTCTTCGAGGAACGCGATAGCCCGGCTCACCGCCGCAGGTGAGCGGCCGAGTCGACGGCTCGCGCCGACCAGGCTCCCTTCGTCGAGCGTGGCGACGAACACCTTCATTGCGTCGATGCGGTCCATGTTGCCTGATCCGGGCGTGATTGAGAGCGGGATTCGGCAGAGTTTACAGCGTGGACGCGGGCAGCGGCGAGAACGGTTTGAAGCCGGCGCAGGTGATGCGGCTCGCGCCGGCCTTCAGTGGGTCTGTGGGTATCGGATTATGCGTGTGTGCGTGTGCCAATGCGCGTGCTCATGCGCCGGCGGACGCCTCCAGTTCCGCGAGCCGCTTGCGCAGCAGACGATCCTCCTGAAAGCGGCTGGTTTCGTCACGGATCACGGCGACAATGCCGGTGAGCTCGTGTTGCGGCGAATGCAGCAACGCGACCGTAAAGGCAATCGACATGGACCGCCCGTCCTTGTGCACCGCGGGCACACGCAGCACGTCGTTGCCATAGCGGGTTTCGCCCGTTGCCATGGTCTTGTGATAGCCGTCCCAATGGCGGCCGCGCAACCGTTCCGGAATGATCAGGTCGAGCGACTTGCCGAGCGCTTCGCCTGGCGCAAACCCGAACATGCGTTCGGCCGCGGGGTTCCAGAATGTGATGCTGCCTTGAGCATCCGAAATGACGATCGCGTCGCCGATTGCGTTGGCAAGTTGCTCGAAGTCGATGGCATGTTGCATGACGCCCCCCGATTGTGAAAACACGGATGCCTGAATGGGATACGGCGTCGCCAGCGACGCCGTATCCGCAAGCCCGAGCCGATGGCCGGGCTTGCGTAGCACCATCAAACTGCTTTGACTTCGCGCAGGTTGAAGATTTGCTGCTGGCTGTAGCCGAGGCTCGCCAACACTTCCTCAGTGTGTTCGCCGAGCAGCGGCGACGCGGTGACTTCCGGCTTCAGATCCGAAAACTTGATCGGGCTGCCGACAGTCAGATACGTGCCGCGTTTCTTGTGCGGCACTTCGACGATCGTGCCGCTCGCGCGCAACGACGGGTCGTTGGCCAGTTCCTTCATGGTCAGCACTGGCGCGCACGGAATGTCGAACTTGCGCAAGATGTCGACCGCCTCGAATTTGGTTTTGTCGGCGAGCCAGGCTTCGATGGTCTGGAAGATATCGAAGATATGCGGTTGACGTGCTTCCGCGGTCTTGTAGGCCGGGTCATCGATCCACTCGGGCTTGCCGAGCGCCTTGCAGATCGGCTCCCACGCGTGGCCCTGAATCGTGAAGTAGATGTACGCATTCGGATCCGTTTCCCAGCCTTTGCACTTGAGCACCCAACCCGGCTGGCCGCCGCCGCCCGCATTGCCGCCGCGCGGCACCACGTCGCTGAATTCGCCGTGCGGATATTGCGGGTACTCCTCGAGATAGCCGACGCGCTCCAGCCGCTGCTGGTCGCGCAGCTTCACGCGGCACAGATTCAGCACGCTGTCCTGCATCGACACGGCGACCTTCTGGCCTTTGCCCGTTTTGTCGCGGCCGAGAAGTGCGGTCAGAATGCCGATGGCCAGATGCATGCCGGTATTGCTGTCACCGAGCGCGGCCGCGCTGATAGTCGGCGGACCGTCCCAGAAGCCGGTAGTGGAGGCCGCGCCGCCCGCGCATTGCGCCACGTTCTCGTAGACTTTCAGGTCGTCGTAGTGGTGACCGTCGCTGAAGCCCTTCACCGAGGCGACGATCATCTTCGGATTGAGTTCGTTCAGGCGTTCCCACGAAAAACCCATCCGGTCCAGCGCGCCCGGGCCGAAGTTCTCCACCAGCACGTCGGACTCGCGGATCAGCTTCTCGAGGACTTCCTTGCCTTCGGGCTTCTTTGTGTCCAACGTCAGCGACTTCTTGTTGCTGTTGAGCATTGTGAAGTACAACGCGTCGGCGTCGGGAATGTCGCGCAACTGATTGCGCGTCACGTCGCCCGAACCCGGCCGTTCCACCTTGATGACGTCCGCGCCGAACCAGGCGAGCAACTGGGTGCAGGCGGGACCGGCTTGAACATGGGTGAAGTCGATGATCCTGATGCCTTCGAGAGGTTTGGTCATGTTGAAATCTCCGTGGTTGCCCAGATTACTTTTTCATTGCCGCGCTTTGCGGATTCAGATTGGTCAGTCGACCGCTTTCGGTGCCGGCCGCTTCGTCGATGACGGCGTTGATCAGGCTCGGTTTGCCTGAGGCGATCGATTCGAGCAGCGCCTTCGTCAGTTCTTCCGGCGTGGTGGCGTGATAGCCGACGCCGCCGAATGCCTCGATCATCTTGTCGTAGCGCGCGTTCTTCACGAACACGGTCGGCGCGACATCCTTGCCGCCGGTCGGGTTCACGTCCGTGCCGCGATACACGCCGTTGTTGTTGAATACGATCGTGCAGACCGGCAAGTCGTAACGGCAGATGGTTTCGAGCTCCATGCCGCTGAAGCCGAATGCGCTGTCGCCTTCGATCGCGACGACGGGTTTGCCACTCGTGACCGCCGCGCCGATCGCGAAGCCCATGCCGATACCCATGATTCCCCACGTGCCCGAATCGAAGCGTTTGCGCGGTTCATACATGTCGATGATGCTGCGCGCGTAGTCGAGCGTGTTCGCGCCTTCATTCACGACGTTGATGTCAGGGCGTGTTTTCAGCACATCGCGGATCGCGCGCAACGCGCTGTGGAAATTCATCGGCGACGGGTTCTTGTCGAGCGTCGCGGCCATCTTGGCGAGATTCTTGTTCTTGCGCTCCGCGATTGCACCGGTCCACTCCGTGGCCGGCTTCGTGAAACCCGCAGCGATGCCGGCGCGCAGCGCCGCTACGCACGAACCGATATCGCCGATCACCGGCGCGGCAATCGCCACGTTGCTGTCGATTTCGGTCGGCGAGATATCCACCTGAACGAACTTCTTCGGTGCCGCGCCCCACGTTTTTCCCTTGCCATGCGACAGCAGCCAGTTCAGACGCGCGCCGATCAACACGACGACGTCGGCTTCCTGCAGCACGAACGATCGCGCCGCCGAGGCGGACTGCTCGTGCGTGTCCGGCAACAGGCCTTTGGCCATCGACATCGGCAGATACGGAATGCCGCTTTCTTCAACGAACGCGCGAATCTCCGCGTCAGCCTGTGCGTATGCGGCGCCCTTGCCGAGCAGAATCAGCGGCCGTTTGGCGCTCTTGAGGACATCGATTGCGCGCTTGACCGACTCCGGTGCCGGCAACTGGCGCGGCGCCGCGTCGACCACTCGTACCAGCGACTGCTGCGCCTTCACGGCATCCAGTGTTTGTGCGAGCAACTTGGCGGGCAAGTCCAGATACACACCGCCGGGTCGTCCTGACACGGCGGCTCGAATCGCCCGCGCTACGCCGATGCCGATATCCTCCGCGTGCAGCACGCGATAAGCGGCCTTCGCATAAGGCTTGGCCGCGTTCAACTGATCCATTTCTTCGTAATCGCCTTGCTGCAAGTCGACAATTTCGCGTTCACTGGAGCCGCTGATCAGGATCATCGGGAAGCAGTTGGTGGTCGCGTTGGCAAGCGCGGTCAGGCCGTTCAGAAAGCCCGGCGCCGAGACCGTCAGGCAAATCCCCGGCTTCTGCGTCATATAGCCGGAAATAGCCGCCGCGTTGCCCGCGTGCTGTTCATGGCGAAAGCCGATGAAACGCATTCCTTCCGCTTGTGCTAGCCGCGCCAGGTCGGTGATCGGAATGCCGACCAGGCCGAAGATCGTGTCGATGTCGTTCAGTTTCAGCGCATCGATGACGAGATGGAATCCGTCGGTCGTTTCGGTCGCCTGTTGTTTCAACGTTTCGTCTGTTGTGGGCTGGTCGGCTTCTGCCATGACATCTCTCCTTGTTGGCGGGGCGTTGTGGGGTGTGTCGCGAGCTGGATGCTCACGGTGTCGGTTATTCGGGGGAGCCGCCGGACGACGGCTGCAGCCGCGCTTCGGCGATGACCACGCCGGCTCGCGCACCCGAGTTTTCGATCCAGCGCTTTCTCATGGGGGCGAGGACGAACTTGGCGGACACGGCTGCCGCGATCGACACCACGGCAGCCGAGATGAACACCGTGCTCCACCCGCCGTTCGCCGACAACACCGAGGCAATCGGCACCAGCATCGAAGCGGTGCCCTTCGCGGTATAAAGCGTCCCGGCGTTGGCGGCGGCGTATTTGCTGCCGAACGTGTCGGCGCAGGTGGCGGGGAAGATCGAGAAGATCTCGCCCCAGCACAGGAACACGGCGGCTGCGAAGAACATGAATGCGTAGGGGTTATGGCCGAACTGCATCAATCCCAGCAACGCGACCCCTTCGCCGAGAAAGATCATGAACATCGTGTTCTCGCGGCCTATGCGGTCAGACAGAAAGCCGCACAGGGGACGGGTGAAGCCGTTGCAGAGGTTGTCGATCGAGAGCGTCATGGTGAGCAGCGGCAGCGTGATGCCCATGAGACTCACCGGCAGCTTGGCAAAGCCGAATTCTTTCGCAATCGGCCCGAGCTGCGCGGTCGCGATGATGCCGCCGGCGGCGACGAACACGAACATCAGATACAGCACCCAGAAGAGCGGCGAACGGATCATTTCGCCAGGTGTGTAGTCGATCTTGCTTGCCACCACGCGCCTGGCGACGACCGCGGTGGCGGGCGGCTTCGGCCGAATCAGCATGGTGGCGAGCAACAGGATGCAAACACCCTGGAAAATGCCGAAGAACATGAACGTGTGCTCGTAGCCCGAACGCTGGATCATGTCGGCGATTGGAATCACGGTGACTGCCGCGCCTGCGCCGAAACCCGCCGCGGTCAAGCCTGCCGCGAGACCGCGTTTGTCCGGAAACCATTTGAGCGCCGTGCCGACGCACGTGCCGTACACGCAGCCCGCGCCGATGCCGGCAATGACCGCTGCAACGTACAGCGCGGTCAGACTGCTGGCATGCGCGTCGATGATCCAGCCGAGCGCCGCGCATACCGAACCGCCGATCACAACCGGGCGCGGCCCGAACTTGTCGACGAGCCAGCCTTCGACTGGCACGAGCCAGGTTTCGGTAACGATGAAGATCGTGAACGCGCTCTGGATCGCCGCTTGTCCCCAATGGTGGGCGTTGTCCATCGGCACGACGAACAGCGTCCACGCATACTGCAGATTCGCGACGAGCCCCATGCAGACAATGCCGATGGCGAGTTGCACCCAGCGGTGATGTGTGAACGCGGTACGGCCTCTGTCCGATACGTCGGAATGTCCCATGTCTCCGTCTCCTGTCTCTTCCGTCGCGCTCGAGCGGCACGCTGGACTTACATGATCGAATCGCTTCGTCGCCGGTTGGTTGTCAGGCAGTGAAGCGCCAATGGTCGGCCAGAAAGAACTGCACCAATGAAAACCCTAATCGTAGGTGCAGCACGTCTGAGAAGATGCTGCGCGAGAACAGGAATAAGGGAAAGTTAAAACATTTTATGGTTTACATTAGGTATTCATAATGGATGGGGCGCAGCCCTTATCCATAGGGCGATCTGGGGTGGGAATCCCTCTGCGGACGGACGGATTTCGATCGCTTTTTGCGGGTTGGGGTAAACCAAAATATAAACAATAGGTTATTGTTTTTCGAAATAACTTTAACTGTTGTTTATTCGTGCGTGCTTCTACTCTTCGTCCTGCTACCTGCCTGAAGGAGAAGACCGTGAATCCCGCCCAATCTAACGCTGGCGACAGCGCGCATGAAGCTGAAATCCAGGCGCAACTATGCGCTTACAACGCCGCTTTCGACGAACTCGGCCTGCGCTTCCGCTGGGATGCGCAAACGCTGGCGTCGCTGGCTATGATCGACGGCGAACAGGCGCAGATCGCCGCGTATATCGAAGCGCACCATGGGCACTTGCTGAACGCCTATAGCGCCGAGTTTCTGAGTCAGGCCATTCTCGGAAAGAAACGCGCGCGCTATCCAGCGCCTTTGCCACGACGTATGGAGGACGCGCCGCGTTCGACGCAGGTGACACGTCCGCATGAGGTAAGCGGCCGACGCGACAGCGTTTCGTTCGAGATAGATCTGCCTGCGCTGGCGGGGGTATAGGCGCGGAGTGCGGCGTGCACGCGTTCCTTGCCGGGACGCGGGCAGCGAGGGACGGTCGGACGTGCTGTCCGGACGCCTATTGCGTGCGGATTCCCGACCCTGTCGCGCGTTAGTCGTGCGCGTGCCGTGCGGCGTCTTCGATGACTGCCGCCACTTCCTTCGGACGCGACTCATACACCGAATGGCTCGCGCCGGGAATGACCGTCGTGTGGCTATGCGCTCGCGCGTAGTACCAGCGCTCGAGATCGGGATTGATGATCTTGTCGTCGGCGGCCACGATGCCCCAACTCGGCTTGGTCGTCCAGGCGGCGGCCGTCAGCGGGGTCGAGAACACCTTCGCCGCAGTCAGGATCTGAGCATTCGATTCGAATGTCGCTGTCTTGAGCGGCAGGTCGGCGGCGAAGTCCTTCGGAAAATCCGCGGGGTTCAGGTACGTGTAGCCATCGTCGGTTTTCCTGATCGCGCCGGCCTGTTGCGACGTGTAGCTGGGCATGCCTTTGCCGAGCGCCGCTTCGTCTTCGCCGATGTTCGGCGCATGCGCGGCGACATAGACCAGTCCGACCACATTCGGATGAACGCCCGCCTCCGTGATGACGGAGCCGCCGTAGCTGTGAGCCACGAGGATGGTCGGGCCGTTCTGCAAATCGAGAACGCGCTTCGTTGCGGCTACGTCGTCTTCAAGTGACGTCAGCGGTTCCTGCACAAGGCTGACGTGGTAGCCGTCTTTGGTCAGAATGTCGTACACCGGTTTCCAGCCGGATCCGTCCACCCACGCTCCGTGCACCAGAACGATATTCTTGATTGCAGCGGTTTTGGGCGGGGCGCTTTGTGCCATTGCGCCGCTCGACGCGAGAAGACCGGCTGACAATGACAAGGCTGAGGCTAAGAGAGGCATCAATCTCACGAGAGACTCCGTTTTCGACTAAAGCGAGTGAGTGGTGGTGAAAATCAAATGGCGAAGATCACATCAGGATCCAGTCAGGCCCCGTGCGCGCAGTGACGGCTCGAGACCTGAAAGAGACCTGAGACGGCACCATTCAGCTGCCGAAGTA
Organism: Paraburkholderia sp. RL17-381-BIF-C; assembly: GCF_046026435.1. NCBI lineage: Bacteria > Pseudomonadati > Pseudomonadota > Betaproteobacteria > Burkholderiales > Burkholderiaceae > Paraburkholderia > Paraburkholderia sp. RL17-381-BIF-C. Next base: position 132,256 of record NZ_JARESX010000006.1, read on the forward strand.
CGGCGTACAGAAGCTGGCCGGACCGACGCAGTTGGAATGCGTCGCGGCGTACGAGCGCGAACCCGAGGACGAACTGCCGCTGTGCGCCAAACCGCCATAACCCTGCGTCGCCTGTTGCTGGCTGGTTTGCGCCACGACCTTCGCTTCTGCGGCCTGGATATCGGCCGGATAGGTAGCGTCATCACGTTCGGCCGGGTTGTAGCCTGCCTTTTCAATCTTCACGAGATCGCTGCGAACTTCGGCGCGTGTCACCGGCGCGTTTGATTGCGCGAGGGCGAGCATCGGTGCGGACAGGGCGCTTGCGGCGAGGGCGAGACAAACAAGAGCTTTCTTCATGATTTGATACTCCTAAATAAATGCGATGTTTAATTGGCGAGCATTTTGCGAGAATACTTGGGGCTGCATGTCGGACTGTCTTCGGAGAGAGGCGCTCCGGGCTCGCTTTCCGTGAACGTCTGGACACCATATTGCGACTTTGAAGGTGACGTGACGCCCACCGCTTGATTACAAGATTGACAGAAAGCGCCGAGGCCTTGTTCGGCGGGGATTTTGATCTCTGCGGCAGTCGAAGGAAACGCCGTTATGATGGTGGCTGCACCATCAAGCGCCTTCCATTGTTCGTCCCGTCCGCATTCCATTTATGCCAGCCACTGTGGTCGCGTCTGAAGAATCCAACCCGAACGGGCTGCATGACCTCGGCGTCAGAAAATATGGATTTCTGCTGCTAGGCAATTTCTCCCTGATCGCGCTCGGCGCCGCAGTCGATCCTTTGCGAATCGCGAACATGATCGTTGGACGCAGAGTCTACGACTATCAATTGATCGGAACGGGCGGGGACTATGCGCAGTCCAGCGACGGCATCAAGGTCCTGCCCGATGCAACGATCGCCGACTCGGGGTCGTTCGACGCCGTGTTCGTGGTCGGCCCCAATCCGATTCCACGCAAAGGCATTGGCGCGGTGCTCGACTGGCTCCGTCTGCACGCACGCAGCGGCACGGCGTTAGGCGGTCTCGACACGGGCAGCTACTTTCTCGCCCGTGCGGGTTTGCTGAATGGCTACCGCTGCACGATTCACTGGGAAGATCAGGATGTATTGCTAGGGCAATTCCCGAAACTGATCGTCTCCAACCGTCTCTACGAGGTGGATCGTGACCGCTATACCTGCAGCGGCGGCGTCGCGCCACTGGACCTGATGGTGCATCTGCTCGGCATGCCGCCCGGCAGCCGGTCACTTGCTGCGCGCGTGCTCGAATTGCTGGTTGCCGAGCGGCGCAGTCACGAGCAACGGCAACGTACGTCGCTGCGGCAATACATGGGCGCCGAACATGTCAAGCTTGACGAGGCGCTGCAAATCATGGAGAGCAACGTGGAAGAGCCACTCTCCGTGGCGGAAGTCGCTTCTTATCTGGGCGTCTCGCAACGCCAGCTCGAACGCTGGTTCAGTGAGCGGCTCGGCAAGACACCGGCTCAGGCGTATCTGGAGATTCGGCTGCTGCGTGCCCGGCAGTTGCTCTATCGCACCGGCAAGCCGCTCGAAGAAGTGTGCGCGCGCACTGGCTTCGCTTCCATGACGCACTTCGCGACGCGCTACAAGGCGCAGTTCCAGATTTCGCCGATGGCGGACCGCCGGCGCTACCAGAGCGCACTCTAAAGCTGTAAAGCCCCCCGCCGTGGTAAACCCTCGATGTCGAAATCAATAAATGTAGTGTCGCTTTAGAAAACTTTCGAAACCACCGAACTCCTACCATTCGCTCACACCTACTGGCGTTTTCACCAAGGAGCGAGCGCATGAAACTGGAAAATCTGATTCGAATCGAGAATGGCGAAAAGGTAAAGCACACCTTCTCGGATGCGGAATATGCGAACCGCCAAGGCAAGCTGCGCGCGTTGATGGCCAACGAGAATATCGACGCCGTGCTATTCACGTCGTATCACAACATCAACTACTACGCGGACTTCCTGTATTGCTCGTTCGGCCGTAAGTACGGGCTCGTCGTGACGCCGGGGAAAGTGGTCTCCATCTCGGCGAATATCGACGGTGGCCAGCCATGGCGTCGAACGGTCGGCGACTACAACGTGGTCTATACAGACTGGCAGCGCGACAACTTCTTTCGCGGCGTGCAGCAGGAAATCGCTAACAGGGGGCGCGTCGGCATCGAGTTCGATCACGTGCCGGTGGAGGTGCTGGAAAAACTCAAAGCGGCGCTTCCGTCCGTGGAGTTCTTGGATATCAGCGCGCAAACCATGCGCATGCGCATGATCAAGTCGGCCGAAGAAATCGAAGTCATCAAGCACGGTGCCAACGTTTGCGACGTGGGCGGCGCGGCCCTCGCGGCGGCCGTACACGAAGGCGTGCCCGAACATGAAGTCGCGTTGGCCTCGACTCAGGCGATGGTGCGCGAAATCGCCAAACGTTTCCCCGATTCCGAACTGATGGATACGTGGACATGGTTCCAGTCCGGAATCAACACGGACGGTGCCCACAATCCAGTCACTACGCGCAAAGTGCAGAAGGGCGACATTCTCAGCCTGAACTGCTTCTCGATGATCGCCGGGTACTACACGGCGCTCGAGCGCACCATGTTCTTCGATCACTGTTCCGATGCGCATTTGCGGTTGTGGAAGGTCAACGTCGAAGTGCATGAAGCGGGTCTGAAGCTGCTCAAACCCGGTGCCCGTTGCAGCGATATCGCTCACGAACTGAACAAGATTTACGCGGAGTACAACCTGCTGCAATACCGCACGTTTGGCTACGGCCATTCGTTCGGTGTGCTTTCGCACTACTACGGCCGCGAAGCGGGGCTCGAACTGCGTGAAGACATCGACACCGTACTCGAACCGAACATGGTCGTTTCAATGGAGCCGATGATCATGGTGCCGCAAGGCTTGCCCGGTGCGGGCGGTTACCGCGAGCACGACATCCTGGTGGTGGGCGAAAAAGAAGCGACCAACATCACTGGTTTCAAGTACGGCCCGGACCACAACATCATCAAAGCTCGCTAGGGGCTGAACCGGATCAGTCGCGACCTGGTCCTGCGGCTGGGGCCGCAGGCGTAAACATGATGTTGCAGGAGACGTTTCGATGTTTTCAAAAGAACAGACCATCGCCGGATTCGATCCGGAGTTATCCGACGCAATGCGCCTCGAGCGCAAGCGTCAGGAAGCGCATATCGAGCTGATTGCGTCGGAAAACTACGCGAGCCCGCGTGTGCTGGAAGCGCAGGGTTCGGTGCTGACGAACAAGTACGCGGAGGGCTATCCGGGCAAGCGGTATTACGGCGGCTGCGAGCACGTGGACGTGGTCGAGTCGCTGGCTATCGAGCGCGCCAAGCTCCTCTTCGGCGCGGATTATGCAAACGTACAGCCACATAGCGGCTCTCAGGCCAACGCGGCGGTGTATCTGGCACTCCTCGCACCCGGCGACACGGTTCTCGGCATGAGTCTCGCGCATGGCGGCCACCTCACACACGGCGCGAAGGTGTCCTTCTCGGGCAAGCTCTACAACGCCGTGCAATACGGCGTGGATCCGCAAACCGGTCTGATCGACTACGACGAGATTGAACGTCTGGCCGTCGAACATCAGCCGAAAATGATCGTGGCCGGCTTCTCCGCCTACTCGCGTGTACTGGACTTTGCGCGTTTCCGGCAGATTGCGGATCGCGTGGGCGCTTATCTTTTCGTCGATATGGCGCATGTGGCGGGACTCGTTGCCGCAGGCCTTTATCCGAACCCGCTGCCGTTTGCGGACGTGGTCACGACGACCACGCACAAGACACTGCGCGGGCCACGTGGCGGCCTGATTCTCACGAAGGCGAACGAGGCGATCGAGAAAAAGCTGAACTCGATGGTGTTTCCCGGCACGCAGGGTGGCCCATTGATGCACGTAATTGCGGCCAAGGCGGTGGCGTTCAAGGAAGCGTCGGGCCCAGAATTCAGGGCCTATCAACAGGCAACGCTGGCGAATGCACGTGCGATGGTGACCGTATTCAACGAGCGCGGCTACGACGTCGTGTCCGGCGGGACCGACGATCATCTGTTCCTGGTGAGCCTGATCGCAAACGGCATCACCGGCAAAGACGCGGACGCCGCGCTTGGGCGCGCGCATATCACGGTCAACAAGAATGCGGTGCCGAACGATCCGCAGTCGCCCTTCGTGACAAGCGGCATCCGCATCGGCACACCCGCGATCACGACGCGCGGATTCGGAGAGGCGCAAGCGGCACTGACCGCGACGCTGATCTGCGACCTGCTCGACAACCTTAATGACGCAGAAACCGAAAACCGTGTGCGCGAACAGGTGTCGCAATTGTGCGCACGCTTTCCCGTGTATGCGGGTTTCTGAGCTTAAGCCGTGAACGGCAGCACTTTTGAATTTGCTCCTGCCCGGATTCAATGACGCCAACCCTACCAACCGATGCGGGCGCTCGGCGTCAAGCTGACAGGCGCCACAGCGCACTTGGCTATCGATGTGGGCGCAAACGGCCTACGCGTGTGTCGAGCAAACGAGACCCGTAGAGACCGTCGCAAGAGTCGTCAACACAACCAGGCAGTTTCATGCTTTCACGTTTGGAGATCGTAGATGAGTACCAGAAAAGCGGTTTCAGGTCATTCAGCAGGTGCCGGCGTGATGGCGCCAGGTGGCGTCGCTCCATTGCAAGGATCGGGCGCCGCGCAGGGGCGTAACCATGCCGACGGACGTCTGCTTAAACGCGCGGCGACGGCGAGCTTTATCGGCAACTTTGTCGAATGGTTCGATTACGCGTCGTACGGCTATCTTGCGACGATCATTGCGGTCGTCTTTTTCCCGAAGACGGATTCGGCGACAGGACTGCTTGCCGCGTACGGCGTGTTCGCGATTTCATTTATCGTCAGGCCGATTGGCGGCATAGTCTGGGGCCATTTCGGCGACAAGATCGGGCGTAGAACGGCACTCTCGCTTTCTATCCTGATCATGTCCTGCTCGACATTCGTCATCGCGTTTCTGCCTACGTACGCGCAAGTCGGCGTGCTCGCGCCGGTCCTGCTTTTGCTGGTTCGAGTGGTGCAGGGCTTTTCGGCTTCCGGCGAATATGCCGGTGCGTCCGCCTTCCTCGCCGAGTACGCGCCCGAGGGCAAACGGGGCGTCTATACGAGCATCGTGCCGGCGAGCACCGCGGCGGGACTGCTGTTCGGTTCGGTGTTCGTGGCGGTGTTGCACGGCGTGCTGACGACAGAACAACTGCACTCATTCGGCTGGCGTTTGCCGTTCCTCCTTGCCGCGCCATTCGGACTGATTGGGCGATATATTCGCGTGCGTCTCGAAGACACGCCAAAGTTCAAGGCGCTGGAAGCGTCCCATCACGTTCCGCGCGCACCCGTAAAAGAGTTGATGAGCGTACATCGCGGCAAGATGCTGGTCGCTTTCGGCGTGACCTGCCTGAATGCGGTGGCGTTTTATCTGGTGCTCAGCTATATGCCGACGTATCTGTCGACGGAAATGGGCGTGGGCGAAACGGAGTCGTTCATCGCCGCAACGATTTCGCTTGCCGCATACATCGGGCTCATCTTCCTGATGGGGGCGCTATCCGATCGCGTCGGCCGCAAGACGATGTTGATTGGCGCGTCGATTCTGTTCGCGGTGCTGACCGTGCCGCTTTTCAAGAGCCTGGTTGGCGCAAACTTCGTGACGATTGTGATGATTCAGATTGCCTTCGGCGCGTTGCTAACGATGAACGACGGTACGCTGCCGTGCTTTCTGTCCGAGATCTTTCCGACGCGCGTGCGCTACAGCGGCTTTGCGTTCTGCTTCAATGCGGCGAATGCGCTATTCGGCGGCACGGCGCCGCTGGTCGCCACGTGGTTGATTGGCGTGACGGGCAACAAGCTTGCGCCAGCGTGGTATCTGGTAGGTGCGGCAGGCGTTGCACTCGTGGCGATGCTCGCGAGTAAGGAGACGTCGCGCAGTCCGCTGGCAGATGATTGAGTAGCGGTAGCGTGGGGGCAACCTTACTGGCATCTCGTCGCCGATGAGCAGAAGAAGAACAGTCGACTCGCTCAGGTTGAGCGTCCTGGCCGGGTCGATAGCGGTTCATTAGCCTTTGACATACGATTCGTTCGAGACGTGTTTTCAACACATCACGGACAAAGCTGTGACGTTCTAAATCATAAGTACCCAGTTCCAGGCACTCACAGGTGAAATCCGCTCTCTGCAAGAAATAAACCGGAAGGTCCGGACAGTTACAAAATAGCGTTCGACATGCGCAGTCAACGGAACATGATGAAAGGGCAATCTCGCTCCCTTTCCATGAGAGTTTCCATGATCAAGGTGGCAATATCTGATGCGCACGGCGTCGTGCGGGAGGGTTTACGCGCGATTCTCCGTTGCGCGGGGGACTTCAGCATCGTTGGCGAGGCCTTTGATGGCGCAAGCACGCTCTTGCTTGCGGGAACAACTGATGCGGCCGTTTTGACGCTCGGCTTGCTCATGCCTGGCGTCCACGGACTCGATCTCATTTCCCTGATCAAGAGCGAAAATCCCGCGCTGCGCATTCTCGTTGTCACCATGCGCGCCGAGGAATCGTTTGCGGCCCGTGCATTCAAAGCGGGAGCATCCGGGTATATCACCAAAAATTGCTCGGCCGCGGAATTCCTCGACGCCGCGAGAAAGGTTGGGACAGGCGGTATATATGTGAGTGTTGCAATGGCCGATCAATTCGCCCACGGCCTCGCCGATACGGGTTCCGCATTGCCTCACCAGCGTTTGTCGGCGAGGGAATTCGAAGTATTTCTTCTGATCGCGGCAGGCGAATCCGTGACTGCTATCGCCGAGAAACTAGGGTTGAGCGCGAAAACGGTCAGCACCCACAGGACGAAGATTCTGGAAAAATCGAGCCTTCCTAACGACGCGGCCCTTGTGCGATACGCGGTGCACCACAACCTCTTTGAGGATGGCGGTCTCGAAGCAATCTGAGCCGTCCAGACAATTCAGGAGGCCAGTCCACCACGCACTATCACTCCTGCTTACGCAGTGCGTCGCGAAACTGCGCAAGATGTGCCTGATACTGCTCCGCTTCGCCGTAAGTCAGAAATCGCTCATACCTTGCATGAGTGCCTAACACTTTGCGAGCGTGTTTGATGGGACACCAGTACTGCTCAGTGCGCGCGGCGATTTCTGTAGCGTAAGCGATGAGGCCGTTGGCATATTCACAATATGCGCAATGGAATCGCTCCATAAAGTTCAGATAGCGCAGTTGCCAGCGATCCATCACGATATAGTCCGCACGTTTGACTTTGACGATGCCGTAGATCGGGAAGCAGATTGCCTGGTAAGCCGAAATGCAAACATCGAGAAATAGCAAAGGGAAAACGAGCCCATAGACGAACGGAGCCGCGAGGAAGTTCTGTGGACGGCTGGAAAGAATCCAGCTAACAATGCCCACTTTCAATTCCCGGTGGACCTTGCCCACCGCTTCGTCGAATTCGACACGTTTGCCGGTGATTCGATAGAAAAGCTTGATTTCGCGTTGATGCAGCTCCGTTTGCAGTTCGGATTCCAGTACGCTGATCTGGTTCAAGAGATGCTGTATCCGCTCTTCCACGGGAACTCCGTTGGCTTGGACGAGAAGTGGAGCAAGGAAACAGCCGACTGCGAGCCGACTGCGAGCCGACTGTGGCCTACGCCAGAGTCGGCTTCCGGCCACTTCAGCTACTACCTCCTCCCGAGTGGGCGGCCTCGATGGCTTTGGTCCGCTCGGCTTGCGCCTTGGCAACTTCGCGATCCCGGACTTTGTTCGCCGCGCGTACTTTCGCACGGTAAGTCTCATTTGCGGCACGGATTTCACTTCTCATTTGCACAATGGTGTCGCTGGATTCAGCGCCCGGTGCACCGGACGGTGCGGCGTTTTGAGCCAAAGCCTGCGTCGTGCCGACAGACGCGAGCGCAATCAATAGGGCCGGGAGAATTCTTTTCATGCTGGTACCTCCAGAAGGTCAAGGCGTCAAAGAAAAGTTTCTATCCGCTAGTAGCGCGGATTGACGGCCATTGGCGACCAATCTCCGGCCCCGATCTTCGAAAGAGACATGGCAGACAGTGCAATGGGGTCATCAACGTCTATTTGGCGCCTTGGGCGCTGGAGGCGGTTGACCAGGATCAACTGGTTTGACATGGGTAATGCGATCGGGCTGTAAATCGGGCACGGCTGAACGTCAGCATCGACCTTGGCCGTTCCCGAAACCCGTTCGCACAAGTGCGCATCCGTCACATGCCGCTACGTGGCGCGATTCGCCAGACCGTGTTACCTACGTCGTCCGCCACGAGCAACGCCCCGTGCGCATCCAGTGCGACGCCAACGGGCCGTCCTACCGCGTGGCCATCCGCGGTCAGAAAGCCGCTCAGGAAATCCTCAGGAGCGCCAGCAGGTTTTCCGTCGACGAAAGGCACGAACACAACCTTGTAACCAGCGTGCGGCTTGCGGTTCCACGAGCCGTGCTGGCCGACAAATGCGCCGCCTCGATAGTGCGCGGGAAACAGCGTTCGGTCGTAAAAGACGAGACCTAGCGAAGCCGTATGATTGCCCAGCGCATAGTCCGGTGCAATCGCCGCAGCAACGCGGTCGGGACGTTGCGGTTTGACTCGCTGGTCGACGTGCTGGCCGTAGTAGCTGTAGGGAAAGCCATAAAACGCGCCATCTTTTACCGCGGTCATGTAGTCCGGTACGAGGTTGTTGCCCAGATCGTCCCGCTCGTTGACCGCCGTCCACAATGCGCCGCTGTCGGGTTGCCACGAGAGGCCATTGGGATTGCGCAGTCCCGTCGCATACGGACGCAAACCGCCGGTTTTCACGTCGAACTCGAGTATCCGTGCGCGGTCCTGCTCGGCGTCGATGCCATTTTCGCCCGCGTTGCTATTCGATCCCACCGTGATATAGAGGTGCTTGCCCGAGCGGTCGGCGAGAATATTCTTGGTCCAGTGGTGGTTGATCGGACCGGCTGGCAAATCGGCGACCTTGACCCCGGGGCCGGTGATCTGTGTGGCGCCTTCGGCATAGTCGAAACGCAGGAGAGCGTCCGTATCGGCCACGTAGAGTTCATTGCCAATCAGCGCCATTCCGAACGGCGAATGAAGGCCGCCAATAAACACGGTTTGCATCTGGGCAACGCCCGTGTTGTTCGCGTCGCGTAGTAGCACGATACGATCGGGACTGCTCACGCCCGCGCCCGCGCGCTTCATTACCTGCCGTCTGACCCAGCCGAACAGGCCGCTTCCTTCGTCGTGTTCTTTCGGTGCATCGCTTTCCGCCACGAGCACGTCACCGTTGGGCAGCGTGTAAATCCAGCGTGGGTGCGCGAGGCCGCCGGCGAACCGGGTGACGGAAAAACCGTCGGGGGCGCTCGGCATAGAGCCATCTGGGCGCGCCTGAACAGGCGCGATGTTGACCATCGGAAGCAGCGTCGATTGCGGAGCCGGCATGGCGGGCGAGGCGCCGAAACCGTTATCAGCAGAACTCGATGGGCCGATCGCGCACGCGGTCAGCGGCAAGATCAGTAAAACTACCAGACGTTTGAATAGGCGCATTTTTTCTCTTGGCGATCGGCTTTGGGGATGCTGCTCAAAGCTGTGCAGCAAGAAGCCTGCCTATCAGGTGGCAGGACGCGGCATTGGCCAATTTCCCGGTTCCATGCGCGGCATCAGATTTCCTTAAGATAAGGTCGTTAGCATTGTTTAGAATGGATATCTGTTTGTCGGCAGTCGATCTGGGTTGCCGCCACGCGTTTTATCAATTCAATGCGGTACGGGAAACATCGAGGAGAGGGAGTGGCTAAAGTTCTGCAAGGTACGCGTCCGGCCTATGACGCAGTCGCACGCACGCTACATTGGCTAACTGTCCTGTTGATCGCGGTGCAGTTCGTGATCGGATGGACGATGCCGGACATACACAAGGACACACAGCCCGTTGGCCTGATTGCCTGGCATCTCGGCGTCGGCTCGGCGCTGATCGCCGTCATGGTGATTAGAGTGATCTGGCGTTTGACTCACTGGCCGACGCCGGACGAGTTGCCGCCGCTATTGAGCGTCGTCTCGCGCATCACGCATTTTCTGCTTTACGCTGCGCTGGTGGTGGTGCCGCTGCTTGGCTGGATCAACGCGTCTTCACGCGGCTGGACAGTCAGTTTGCTGGGCCTTGTGCCATATCCGGCACTCAGCGAACAGGGCTCGGCTTTTGGCCACGAAATGGGTGATGTGCACGGCGTTCTCGCATGGGTGCTCTTCGCGCTGATTGCGCTGCATGTGGCCGCGGCGGTGTTCCATCGCGTTGTTCTGAAAGACCACGTACTGCAACGCATGCTGCCCCAGGCGGGGCCGTCGAATAATTCGCCGCGAAACCGCTGAGGTCTGGCCCCGACGATCAGTCAGCCCGGCACCAGCGGCCGGAATCGGGGCACACAATGGCCTGTTCGCCGTTCACCCGGATTTGTTCCGCATCCAGGTGCAATGAGGTCGAAGGGGCGGTGTCGAAGGTGACACCCAGTGCATGCGCCACATGGGTATTTTCGATGGGAAGCTCCCAGGTCAGGAAGATCTGGGTGCAATCCCGATCAGGCGCGAACTCGGCCGCATCAAAACCGCTGCTGTGGCGCTGAATGACGCCATGAGGCTGGCCCGTGTCGAATATCACGACCGTTCCTCGCGAGAGAGGAATGCGCCGGCCCAAAGACGGGAAATGCAGGTCCAGCCCCTTGTCCTGACTCATGAAGAGATTGCAGAAGGCCGCGCTGCCATATTGCTCGGCGTCATGGTGATACCGCGCGCCGCAGCAGGCCATCAGGGCGACGTCGCTGGCGGCAAGCACCGCGGGCATTCCTAGCGCTGACGTCCAGTCGGACACGGCCTGCACGCAGCGCGAATAGTCGGGCCAGCGCATCCGCGCTCGCGCGAGAGGCATGGTTTCGACGTCCCCGGGTTCGAGGACCATGCGCGACGCTATCTCCCGTTCCCAATCCGCAAGCAGGCGTACAGGTGGGACAGGCACGTCGAGCGAGCCTGAGAGCACGATGTCGCTCACGCGTCGACTGCGAATGGCGTCGCCACTCCAGAAATGGGAAGTCAGTATGTCCGGCACTTGATGCTGTTAGGGGATGTCATCTGGCCATTGTAACGATTCGACCGGGCCGCTTTGGCACATTGGCCGGGAACGGTCTCTCGCGGCCAGCGGCTTCCCCCTGGCATCGGCGAAAAGGGCTGCGCGGCGGACTTCTCCGCGCTCATCAGATCGACAGCCTCCGGGCGCTGCGTCAATGACCCAGGCCGGTACTGGCGATCTGGTGCTCCACGTACTGCGCGAATAGCGCGTGCAGGTGCGTGGTCGGATGAAGGTCGTCGGCGAACATGTACGTCTGGTCCGCGTTGGCGCTCACGTAGGTTGGCGGCGAGCACAGCAGTGCCGTGTCGTCGGGCGTTTTCTTGGGGTCGCAAGCAACGCCGGTGTTCGACACGGCGAAGCCGTTGGCCTGAAAATTCGCCATGATTCCATTCAGCCAGGTATAGGAATCGATCTGGATGACCTTGCCCTGCAGGCCATCGGTCTGCAACGCGGCGTTCAGGCTGCTGTTGAACAGCTGCGATAACTGGGTCAAGTTAGCCCCGCCATCGGACGAGGCGATGCCGTGCGGCGACAGTCCGATATTCGGCAGATTGACCACCACGACATGCGTGGCGCCGTTCTGGACGATCTGACCGACAACCTGAGCGAGGGTCGCAGCCGCCGTGTTGATCGTCTGCGCAGCAGCTGGCAGCGCCCCGGCGCGGAGCACATCGTTCGCGCCCGCCCAGACGAGCACCAGTTGATTCGAGTTGAAACTCCCGTGAGCGGCCAGATAGCTCGAAACCTGCTGATTCACCGGCATTTCGATGTTGCCGATCACGCTGGTCAGAAAATCGGACTGGTTTGCCGGCGTCGCCACCGTGGCGCCACCCTCCGCATAGCCGAGGCCGCCTTGCGCGCTGAGCTTATGCGTGATGTCGATGGTGTACGCGACATTTAGCGTGTCGCCGTAGTATTGCGCGATATTCTGAGTCCACACCTGTCCGGGATTGGTCGTGAAACGTCCTCCGCCAACCGCGCCGGCGATTGGCGCGTAGGTTCCGACATCCGAAAGGCTGTCTCCGAACGAGACAATTTGCAGATGGACGCCGCCTGCCGGCGTCGCCGTGCTGCCATTATTCGAACTGCCATCGTGCCCACCGCACGCCGAAAGTAGTGAGACCGCGACGGCAAAAATTGCAGCGCGTACCGTGTCATTCATTCCTCGCATAACGACTCTCCCTGAACTGGCGGGGAGGTCCGGCCACGTTGCGGGATGATCGCGCGTCGCCTTCCCGACAAGCACATTGCCGAAGCAAGAAGCGTGCGCTATTGCGCCTGCGGCGGCGGATGGCTGGCTCACTGAGCGCGGCACAAGCGACCCACGGCTTCCATAGAGTCGAACCCTCCCTGCGCCTTTTACCCACCCGAATCGGGTAGGTGGGCGCTAAATTGCCCGACGGGTGGCGTCGCACTCCTATACTCGGCAAAGCGCGTTCCGGCGTGACGGTACGCGTCGCGAGACTTCTCTCACGTTATCCGGTCTCTCAGCTTTCCCCGTATGTCCGAATCCAATGAACACTCAGGAGACGTGCGCGTCTCCCCCAGACTCGCTATCGAGCCCGTCACCGGTACGAGATTGATTCCGCCTCGGGCGGCGCGCCAGCTCATGCCGCGCGAAGCCTTGATGGCGCGCCTGCTCGAAGCGCGGCGGCAGCGTTGCGTGGTGATTCAGGGGCCGGCCGGCAGCGCCAAAACCAGCACGATGCTGGCCCTGCGGCAAGCCATGCTGACGCTGGATTTCGACGTGGCCTGGCTGTCGCTCGCGCCTGAGGACGACGACCTGACCGCGTTCTTTCACGGTCTGCTCGCGAGCCTTGCCAGCGTGGATCCGGCGATCGCGCGCGAAGCGGAACTGCTGGTCGGCCGTGAAAGCGACGAGACGGCGGTCGAGCATTGGGTGATCACGCTCGTTCGCGGGATTGCGCGCCGCAAGCGCGAGCTCGTGCTGATGCTAGACGACGTTCATTACCTTCAGAACGCCCGGATTCTCGAAGCGATGCGCTGGCTGCTCGACTACGCGCCACCGCAGCTTCATGTCGTGCTGGCATCGCGGCGGGCGCTGCCCGTTTCGCTGGCGCGCCTGCGCTCGCAGGGTCTCGCGACCGAACTCGATCGACGGGATCTGCGCTTTTCGGCCGAAGAATCAGAGCGGTTCTTGCGCGAGCAACTCGGCGACATCGCAAAACGGGACGCGCAGGTCGTGCATGAACTGACCGACGGCTGGGCGGCGGGCCTGCAATTGTTCGCGATCGACCTGAAGACCCGCAAAGGCGCGGCCTTCGCGCCTGCAACGGTGCGCGACGCCGAGACGTTCGCCCGCTACTTCGAACGCGAAGTGCTGGTGCGCCTCGCGCCGGACGATCTGCTTCTGCTCACTCGCGCGGCGTTGTGCGAACGATTTTGCGCACGCCTTTGCGCGAGCTTGATGCAGCATGCAGACGCGGTTGCAGACGTCGCCTCCCGACTCAGTCGCCTGGAGGGCGACAATCTGTTCATCAGCCAGATTGGTGTCGGGCAGGACGGCGAAACCTGGTATCGCCTGCATCCTCTGCTGCGCGAGGTGCTGCAGCGCCGGGTCGCCGGGCTGCCGGCCGCGGAATTGCGCGAACTGCATGCGGCGGCCTGGCAGTGGCTCAGTGAGCAAGGTTATGTCGACGAAGCCGTGCACCACGCCGTGCTGGCCGACAACGCACAGGCTGCCGCCGACCTCGTGGAGGGCTGCGCGCACGATCTGCTCGCGCGCGGCGAACTCCGGCAGCTGGCGGGCCTGGTGCGCCGGTTGCCTCCGGCGCAGATCGCCGCGCGTTTCGATCTGCGCGTGATCACCGCCTATCTGCAAATGTATGCGGGGGAAACCGATGCGCTCATGCAGAGCATCCAGCAGATAGCGTCGCGCAGCGAACGGCCGGACCCGCGTCAGCGCTACGCGCTCGCGCTGCTTCGCGGTGGCCTCGCGCTACAGCGCGACGACACGGATTCGGTCGTCGCGCTATTGCCTGAACTGCAGCGCGTCCCCGCGGACGCGGACGATTTCACCCGTGCGGGTCGCGGCAATATCCTCTCGTGGATGTTCATCCATCGTGGTGAATATGAACAGGCGCGCAAGGTGTTGGAGGAAGGTGCGCCGCATGGCGGCGCGCCGCGCGGCATCCTGCTTGGCCGGTGCATGAGCGGTATGACGCACGCCGCCGAGGGGCAGGTGCTGCTCGCCGAGCGGGTCTTTTGCGACGTGCTGGCGGAAGCGGAAAAACAGGGGCCGGCCTACGTCGGCATTGCGTGTATGGCCGCGGCGCTGCTTGGCGAAGCGCTCTACGAACTGAACGATGTCGATGCCGCACTCGGTCTGTTGGACGAACGCATCGACGTGCTAGAGCGTGTGTCGATTCCGGACACCGTGTTGCGAGCGCTGGTGGTGCTCGCCGGCGCGCACTGGTTCGCGGGCCGTCGGCTCGAGGCGCGCGACTATCTCGATCGACTCGAAGACTACGCGAAGCGTCATGGTGTGGATCGTCTACTCGCCAACGCACTCTGCTTGCGCTCCCGCTGGCTGCTGGAAGAAGGCAGTCTCGATGAAGCCGAGGCGGCGCTGCTGCGCTGCGAAGCGCTCGCGGCGCGTTATGCCGGCGCGGCACGCAGCACGGCATGGGAAATCAGCGTCTGCGCCGATCTTGCGCGCATTCGCATGTGCCTGCATCTGAACGATTTCGACGGCGCGATGAATCGGCTCAAGCCCCTCAGCGCGCTGTCCGAAGCGGGAGGGCGGTGGTGCCGCGTAGCCGGGTTGCGGTTGCAGATGTCGATTGCCGAGATGGGGCGCCACAACGAGAGAGCGGCGCGTGAGCATCTGGTCGAGGCGCTGCGTCTCGGGCATCGGCTGGGGCTGATGCGCAGCCTGCTGGACGAGCTTGGACCCTGCCGGCAGATTCTTGACCCGCTGCCGTCGGAACCGGGCTTCGACCCCGTTCTCGCTTTCTATGCCCAACGGCTGATCGAAGCCGGGCAGGCAACGGCGCCTGCCGCGCCACAGACGGCTGCGATGCACGTGCCGATCCAGTCGCTCAGCGAACGCGAAAACGAGGTACTGGGTCTGCTTGCACTTGCATTGCCCAACAAGAAGATTGCGCGGGTCATGGACGTTTCGCTCGATACGGTGAAGTGGCACCTGAAGAACATCTACAGAAAGCTCGAAGTGTCGGGCCGCGATGGCGCCGTCGCCAGGATGCGCGACGCGGGCGCGCGATAAACGCCGTCTCATCCGCAGTCCTCCATCCGCCTACCCCCACTCTACGGGGGTAGGCTCGCTCCCCACCCCCGCCACGCACAATGCGTTTATGGAAGCAGCCGGCCGGCAAACCCGGTCCGCGCTGCCAACGCATTCAATCGATAAGGAGCGTGCGGTGGAAGTCAAACGTAATGTCTATCGCGAGGATCACGAGATGCTGCGTGAAACCGCGCGGCGTTTCTTCGAACGGGAATGCCTGCCGCGTCAGGCGCAGTGGGACGAGGCCGGCTGTGTCGATCGCGAGACGTGGTTGAAGGCGGGGCGGGAAGGTCTGCTGTGTGTGACCGTCCCGGAAGAATACGGCGGTGGCGGCGGCGATTTCGGTCATTCGGCGATCGTCGCGGAAGAGTTGCATCGTGCGGGCGTGTCGGGTTTCAGCTATTCCGTGCACTCCGATATCACCGCGCCGTACATCGTGCGCCTCGGCACCGAAGAGCAGAAACGCAACTGGTTGCCGCCCATTTGCCGCGGCGAAAAGATTCTCGCCATCGCGATGACCGAGCCCGGCACGGGCTCCGATCTGAAGTCGATCCGTACCACCGCGGTGCGCGATGGCGACGACTACGTGATCAACGGCAGCAAGACGTTCATCTCCAACGGCCTGAACTGCGACATGGTGGTGGTGGTCTGCAAGACCGACCCGTCGGCGGGTGCGAAGGGCGTGAGCCTGATCATGGTCGAAACCGACCGCGCCGGTTTTCGCCGTGGCCGCAAGCTCGAGAAAGTCGGGCAGGCCGCGGCTGACACTGCCGAACTCTTTTTCGACAACGTGCGCGTACCGGCAAGCAACCTGATCGGTAACGAGAACGGCGGCTTCATTCACCTGATGGAAGAGTTGCCGCAAGAGCGCCTGATCATCGCGGTGTATTGCGCCGCGAAGCTGGAGCGGCAACTCGAACTGACGTTGCAATACGTGAAGGACCGTCGCGCTTTCAATCAAACCGTGTGGGACTTCCAGAACACCAAATTCAAGCTGGCCGATGTGAAGGCGCAAGCCGTCGCGGTCCGCACGCTGGTCGATTACTACATCCGCGAGCACATGGAGCGCAAGCTCACGCTGCAGGAAGCGGCCATCGCCAAGCTCTTCGCGACCGAAGCGATGTGGAAGTGCATCGACGAAATGGTCCAGTTGCATGGCGGTTACGGCTACATGCTGGAGTATCCGATTGCCCGTGCCTTTGCCGACATGCGCGTCACGCGCATTTTCGGCGGGACCAGCGAGGTTCTGCGGGATCTGATCTCGCGCAAGCTTTAAGTCTCCTTACCTTTTGAGGCAGCATCATGAGCGAAAAAGTACTGGTAGCGGGCGTCGGCATGATCCAGTTCGCCAAACCCGGCGCGAGCCAGAGCTACACCGAAATGGGCGCTGAAGCGACCCGCCGCGCGCTGGCCGATGCGGGCATTGCGTACGACCTCGTAGAGCAGGCATTCGCGGGCTACGTCTACGGGGACTCCACGTGTGGCCAGACCGCGCTGTACGAAGTGGGCATGACGGGCATTCCGATCGTCAACGTCAATAACAATTGCTCGACGGGTTCGACCGCGCTTTATCTGGCGCGCCAGGCAATCGCGACCGGCGACGCCGACTGCGTGCTCGCGCTCGGCTTCGAGCAGATGCAGGCGGGTGCATTGAAATCGCACTGGGACGACCGGCCGGTGACGCGTGCGCGTTTCGTGCCGATCATGCACGGCCTCACCGCCGACCTCGCGCATCTTCCGCAGGCGCTGCGCACGTTCGGCGGCGCGGGCCGCGAGCATATGCAGCGTTACGGCACGCGCATGGAAACCTTCGCCGCGGTGCGCGCGAAGGCGAGCCGCCACGCGGCCAACAACCCGCTCGCACTGTTCCGCAAACAGGTGACGACCGAAGACGTGATGAACGACACGGTGCTGATACCCGGCGTGATGACGCGTCTGATGGCCTGCCCGCCGACATGCGGCGGCGCGGCGGCGATCCTCGTCTCCGAGAAGTTTGCGAAGAAGCATGGCTTGCGCACCGGTGTGCAGATCGTTGCGCAATCCCTCACGACGGATCCGCCGGCTTCGTTCGATCCGCCGTCGATGCTGAACTACGTCGGCACGCACATGACGCGTTCGGCCGCGAACAAGGTCTACGAACAGGCCGGTATCGGACCGGAAGACATCGACGTGTGCGAGCTGCACGACTGTTTCGCGCACAACGAAGTCATCTGCTACGAATCGCTTGGGTTCTGCCCGGAAGGCGGCGCCGAGAAGTTCGTCAACGACGGTGACAACACGTACGGCGGCAAGGTGGTGGTCAATCCGTCGGGCGGCCTGCTTTCCAAGGGGCATCCGTTGGGCGCGACCGGCCTCGCGCAGTGTTATGAGTTGACCCACCAGTTGCGCGGCACCGCTGACCAGCGCCAGGTGCAAGGCGCGAAGCTCGCGCTTCAACACAACCTGGGCCTGGGCGGCGCGTGTGTCGTGACGCTGTACGGCAAGCACTGAACGCGTGAGCGCAGGCCGGCGGCAAGTCGTTTCCTGCGCAAACGTCTGGATAGCAAACAGCACTGAGGATTTCCCATGCAGCAGCTTTGCAAGAATCGCGTTGTAGTCGTCACCGGCGCCGGTCGAGGCCTCGGACGTGAATACGCTCTGGAGTTCGCCCGTCAGGGGGCGAAAGTCGTCGTCAACGATCTCGGCGGCAAGGGAGATGGTTCGGGCGCGGCGAGCGGCCCCGCGCTTGATGTGGTCGCCGAAATCGAAGCGCTCGGCGGCGAAGCTGTCGCGAACTTCGACGACGTGGCCGACTGGCAGGGCGCGAAGAACATGATCGACACGGCGATTTCCGTTTTCGGCGGACTCGACGTGCTGGTCAACAACGCGGGCATTCTGCGCGATCGCACGCTGGTCAACATGAGCGAGGAAGACTGGGACTCGGTGATTCGCGTACACATGCGCGGCACTTTTGCGCCGTCACGCCACGCCGCCGCATATTGGCGCGAGGAGGCCAAGGCGGGTCGCGAGCGGGTGGCGCGGCTCATCAACACCAGTTCGTCGTCGGGTCTGTACTGCAATCCTGGCCAGGCCAACTATGGCGCGGCGAAGGCCGGTATCGCCGCCATGTCGGTGATTGCGGCTCGCGAACTGGAGCGCTATGGTGTGACCGTGAATGCGATCTATCCGACCGCAATGAGCCGCCTCACCGAAGACATCTTCGCGAAGCGGCGCGACGAATTCACCGCGGGCGCCGCACCGGGCTTCGATCCGCTGGATGCCGGCAATGTCGCGCCCCTCGTGGCATGGCTGGGCAGCAGTGCGTCGAGCGGTATCACCGGGCGTGTGTTTGGCGTGCGCGGTGGCCGTATCACGGTGGCCGAAGGCTGGCATGCCGGCCCGCGCATCGAGAAGGACGGGCGTTGGGATGCGGCGGAACTCGGTGCTTTGATACCGGGGTTGGTGGAGCAGGCCGCGCCGAATGCGCTGACCTCCGGCGAAATTCCGGAGACGGTAGCGTAAGCGCCCGAAACCTTCACGCATCGCAGGAGAGTCTGCATGAGCGGAACCCCGAAATACCTCGGCGACCATGCCGAACTGACACCGGATAAGGCCGCCGCGATCAACAGCACGAGCGGCGAGGTGTTGACCTATCGCGAACTCGACGAGCGTTCGAATCGCTTCGCGCAGTGTCTGTACGCAGCGGGGCTGCGGCGCGGCGACCATATCGCGATGGTGCTCGAGAACAACATGCGCTGCTTCGAGGTGTGTTGGGCGGCGCTGCGTTCCGGCTTGATGATCACGCCGGTCAACCGCTACCTGACCGCGGCGGAAGCAGCCGGCATCATCGAGGACAGCAACGCGCAAGTGGTGGTCAGTTCGTATGCAATGCGCGAGCTCGCGGCCGGACTGACCAGCATGATGCCGACGTGCCGTCTGCGGCTGATGGTCGACGGCACCATTGCCGGCTGGGAAAGCTATGAAGCCATGACCGGCCGCTATCCCGCCAGTCGTCTTGACGATGAATGGCTGGGCGCCATGATGATCTATAGCTCGGGCACGACCGGCCGTCCGAAGGGCATTATTCGCGCGCAGCCTCAGGGCCGGGTGACCGAAGGTTCCGGTTCCGCGCGCCGCCCGCAATTCGAGCGCTACGGTTTTGACGCGCAAACGGTGTATCTGTCGCCGGCGCCGCTCTATCACACCGCGCCGCTCGGCTACGGCATCGAGACGCAGTTCGGCGGCGGCACCGTGGTCTTCATGGAGAAGTTCGATCCGCTCGAAGCGCTGCGGGCGATCGAGCGCTATCGCGTCACGCACAGCCAGTGGGTGCCGACCATGCTGATCCGGCTGCTCAAGCTCGGCCCCTCGCTGCGCGATGCATTCGACCTGTCGAGCCACCGGGTGGCGATTCATGCGGCCGCACCGTGCCCACAGGAGGTCAAGCGGCAGATGATCGACTGGTGGGGGCCGATCATCGAGGAGTATTACTCGTCGACTGAGGGCAATGGCGTGACCACGCTCAGCACCGAGGAGTGGCTCGCGCATCCCGGTTCGGTGGGCCGCCCGCTGCTCGGCGTCATTCATATCTGCGATGACGACGGCAACGAGTTGCCGGTCGGCGAAACCGGCACCGTCTATTTCGAGCGGGACCAGTTGCCGTTCCACTACCACAACGATCCCGACAAGACCCGTGCCGCACAACATCCCCGCTATCCGGCGTGGACGGCGGTCGGCGACATAGGTCATGTGGATAGCGACGGCTATCTGTATCTGACCGATCGCAAGGCGTTCATGATCATCTCCGGCGGAGTCAACATCTATCCGCAAGCGATTGAAGACGCGCTGGCCGTGCATCCCGATGTGCAGGATGCGGCGGTGATCGGCGTGCCCGACGCCGAGATGGGCGAGCAGGTCAAAGCGATTGTCGAACCGATGCCCGGCGTGGTGCCGTCGGACGCGCTCGCGGAACGGCTATTGGCCTACCTGCGTACGCGAGTGGCGCGCTACATGGTGCCGCGCTCGATCGATTTCATCGACGCGATGCCGCGCCTGCCTACCGGCAAGCTGTACAAGCAGGCACTGCGCGAGCGCTATGACGCACGAGCGGAGCGTGCGGATTCATAACCCGCAGACGCGCAGCGGCGAGGCGACTACAAAAATCTGGAGTGAGACGTGAACAACCTGTTGGATGCTTTCCACCTGACGGCGCTGCCCGCCGCGGCCGAAGCGTTCCGTGCGGACGTGAAGCACTTTCTTGACGAGCACCTGCCAGCGGCGCCGGACGATGTTCGTGCCCGTTCCTGGATGGGCTTCGACGCGGAGTTCAGCCGACGTCTCGCGGCGCGCGGCTGGATCGGGTTGACCCTGCCGGCGAGTTACGGCGGCGCGGGCATGGACGCGTTCCGACGCTTCGTGCTGGTCGAGGAACTGCTGGCCGCGGGTGCGCCGGTCGCGGCACACTGGATCGCCGACCGTCAAAGCGGGCCGTTGATTCTGCGTTACGGCACCGAGGCGCAGAAGGACTTCTACCTGCCGCGCATCTGTGCTGCGAGCGCGTTCTTTTGCATCGGCATGAGCGAGCCCGACTCGGGTTCCGATCTCGCGAGCGTGCGAACCCGTGCGGTGCGCTGCGACGGCGGCTGGCGTCTGACCGGGCGCAAGATCTGGACGACCAACGCGCAGCATTGCCAGTACATGATCGCGCTGGTGCGATCGTCGGGCGTGCCGGAGGATCGGCAGAAGGGGCTGTCGCAGTTCATCGTCGATCTGTCGCTGCCCGGCGTCGACGTGCGGCCGATCGTGGATCTCACTGGCGACGCCCACTTCTCCGAAGTGACGTTCGACAACGTATTCCTAGCCGACGATGCGTTGATCGGCGACGAAGGCGCCGGCTGGCAGCAGGTCACAGCCGAACTGGCTTTCGAACGCAGCGGCCCTGAGCGGCTTTATTCGAGCGTGGTGCTGCTCGACTGCTGGCGCGCGCAACTGCGCCGCCACGGCGCGAACGACGCCGACCTCGCCTTGCTCGGCGGCTTCGCAACGCAACTGGCCACGCTGCGCTGCCTGTCGATCGCGGTGACCGCGAGACTCGCGCATGGCGAAAGCCCGGTGGTCGAGGCGGCGCTCGTCAAGGACATCGGCACCGAGTTCGAACAGGCCATTCCCGCGCAACTGGAAGCGGCGATCAGCGCCGACCCTGCCCAGACCATCGATCCCGAGTTGTATCGCACGGTGGCCTACCTCAGCCAGATCTCGCCGACCTTCTCGCTGCGCGGCGGCACGCGCGAAGTGCTGCGCGGCATGATCGCGCGCGGTCTTGGTTTGCGCTAACCCATCTGGACGAGGAAGAGACCTGCATGTTCACCGAAGCCATTGAAGCTATTCTGCGCGACCGCGCAACCCCCGAAGCGATCCGCGCGATCGAGAACGGCGGCGCGCCCGCGTCTATCTGGAACGCAGTGGGGGAGGCCGGCTTTCTGGAGTTGCTGACGCCGGAAAGCGACGGCGGCGCCGGACTGTCCTTGCCGGCAAGCGCGCCGGTTTTCACGGCCCTTGGACGCTATGCGGTCCCCGTGCCGCTCGCACAGAGCATCGCGGCGCGCGCGCTTCTGCGCGGCACCGGAGTCGCAGCGCCTGCCGACATGACGACGCTCGCCGGCGCTTGCCGCAGTGGCGAGAATGGCGCGTTGGAGGCGCCTCAGGTGCCGTTCGGCATGACCTGTGACCACGTACTGGCCAATGTCGACGGTGATTTGCTGCTGCTCGACGCCGCGCGAGCCGAACGCAAACCCTGCGGCGTGCACGGCAGCTTTAGCGGCACGCTGCGTTGGGGCATCGATGCCGTGCCCGCGCCGCTCGGCGCGAACGGCGAAGAGGTGCTGCGGTTCAGTGCTGCGATCCATGCGGCCGCTATCGCCGGCGCGATGGATCGCGTGTTCGCCATGACGCTGCAGTACTGCAACGATCGCTCGCAATTCGGCAAGTCGATTGGCAAATTTCAGGCGGTGCAGCATCAGTTGAGCGTGATGGCCCAGCACGTGGCGTCGGCCGGGATGGCATCCGAACTGGCGTTCTCAGGCGCGGGCGCCGTGCCCGAGCGGCTCGCGACAGCGATCGCCAAAGCGCGCACGAGCATGGCGGTGCCGCTGGTGGCGTCGACGGCGCATGCGTTGCATGGCGCAATCGGCGTCACCGCCGAATACGATCTCCAGCTCTATACGCGCAGGCTGCATGAATGGCGCATGGCGGACGGCTCGGAGGCATTCTGGAATCGCATGGTGGGGAACGCGGTGCTCGCGCAGCAGCACGGCACGTTCGCGGACTTCGCGCGAACCGCGCCATGCGCCGCCGCATGAAGAGGCGAACGGCAGAGAGCGCATCTGCTCACGCCGCTCCGGCGTCAGCGGAAAACCTATACAGCAGCGGAGACGATTAGACATTCTATGAGCCAATTTCTGAAGTACGAACAGGACGGACACATCGTCATGCTGACGATGAACGAACCGGAACGACGCAATCCGCTCACCGGCAACACAGCGGTGGAGGAGTTTCTGACGGCGACCGCGCGCATCGAAGCCGACCGTTCCGTGCGGGCCGTCATCCTGACGGGCGCCGGCACGGCGTTCTCGTCGGGCGGCAATATCCACGACATGGAACGGCATGCGTCGGGCACGCTGCCCGGCATGGAGATTCGCCAGGACTACCGGCGCGGTATTCAGCAACTTCCGCTGGCGTTGTTCAATCTGGAGGTGCCGGTCATTGCCGCCGTGAATGGCGCGGCGATCGGCGCGGGACTCGACCTTGCCTGCATGTGCGATATCCGCATTGCGTCCGAGCTTGCAAAATTCGCCGAGAGCTTCGTCAAGCTCGGCATCATTCCCGGCGACGGCGGCGCGTGGCTGCTGCCGCGCATCATCGGTTTATCGCGCGCCGCGGAGTTGACCTTCACGGGCCAGATGATCGACGCGCAACAGGCGCTCGAATGGAACCTGGTTTCCCGCGTCGTGCCACACGGCGAACTCCTCACCGTCGCGCAAGGCCTCGCGCGTTCGATCGCCGCCAACCCGCCTCACGCAGTGCGGCTGGCCAAGCGCTTACTGCGCGAAGGCATGCATTGCCGGCTGGATACGCTACTGGAAATGTCGGCGGCTTATCAGGCGCTCTCGCATCAAACGGCAGACCATCGCGAGGCGGTTGCGGCGTTCATCGAGAAACGGTCGCCGTCGTTCAATGGATAGAGCGACCGCCGATCGTCTGGCATGCGACGGCGCTCGCGAGCCGGCAACCACGCAGCGCTTTCGCACACGCATTACCGATTGCTTCGGCATTCGCCATCCGATCCTGCTCGGCGGCATGCATCACCTCGGCCAGTCGGGCATTGTCGCGGCGGTGGTGAACGCGGGTGCGATGGGCTTTATCACCGCGCGCTCGTTCAGCAGTGCGGATGCACTGCGCAGCGATCTACGCCGTTGCAGAACGCTGACCGAGGGCCGACCCTTCGGCGTGAATCTGACGTTGTCGCGCCGCGCCGAACTGAATCGTGACGTCGCCGACTGGATCAGGATCGCGCTCGAAGAGGGCGTGCGTCACTTTGAAAGCGCGGGCGCGTCGCCCGAGCAACTGGTAGAGCCGATTCGACAGGGCGGCGGTGTGTTGATTCACAAATGCCCGAGCGTGCGCCATGCCGTGAGCGCGCAGCGCCTCGGCGTGGATGCACTCGCGTTGGTCGGCCTTGAAGAAGGCGGCCATCCCGGCGCCAATCAGCTTTCCGCATTCGTGAACGGGGCTTATGCGCTAGAGAAGATTCATGTTCCGCTCGTGTTCGGCGGCGGTATCGGCAACGGTCGTCAGATTGCCGCCGCGCTTGCGCTAGGCGCCGACGGCGTGGTGATGGGCAGCCGCTTCATGGTCGCCTCGGAAATCGCCGCACACGATGCGTTGAAGCAGCGCATTGTCGCCGCCGACGCGCATTGCTCGACCGCGATCCTCGCATCGCTCGGCGACACCTGGCGCGTGCTGGATAACGAGGCGGCGCGCGAGGTCCAGCGGCTCGAAGCCGCGGGTGCTCGCCGGCACAGTGACTTCGGCGATCTGATCCTGTCGTCGCGGACGCGGCAACGCGTCTATCAGGACGGCGACGTGGAGGCCGGCATCGTGTCGCTCGGACCGGCAGGCGGCTTCGCGGACGCGATTGTTCCGGCCGCGCAGATCGTCGAGCAATTGATCGGCGACGCGGCGCAGGCAGCACACGCGTTCGCGCAGCGCGTTGTCGGCGCGGACGCGCGCTCGTGTCCTGCGTCCATGTCCGTGGCCTGAACACCTCTTGCCTCGCGTGCGTGCGCGAGATCCGGTGAGGTTCGCAGCACGGCGGCCTTAAACGCTCATACACAGCCAAGGAGACCAGCATGTATCTGACCCAGGGCCTGCATCGCTCGCTTCAGCAGAACCCGGACCGGGTGGCGATTTCGTTCAAGGGACGTCGGCGGACGTTTCGCGAGTTCGCGGATCGGGCCGCGCGTCTGGCGGCCGCGTTGCGTGGAATCGGCATGGCAGCGGATGATCGCATCGGCATGCTCGGGCTCAATTCCGACCGCTACCTCGAATACGTAATGGGCGTGTGGTGGGGCGGTGGCGTGTTGAACCCGGTCAACATTCGTTGGAGCGTGGCGGAGATCGCCTATTCGCTGAACGATTGCGACACGCGCATCCTGATCGTCGACGACCACTTCGCCGATATCGCGCCGGAAGTGTGCGCGCTCGCCCGGACCGCGCCGATCCTGATTCATGCCGGCGACGGCGCGGCGCCGCCCGGCATGCTCTCGTTCGACGCGTTGATCGCGGCCGCTGCGCCGATGCCTGACGCCGGCCGTGGTGGCGCCGATCTCGCGTGCATCATGTACACCGGTGGCACGACCGGCTTTCCGAAGGGCGTGATGCAGACGCATCTGAACGTCTGGTCGTCGTGCATCATGCGGATTGCCGAGTCCGCGCCCTTACCCGATAGCGCGGTTTTGCATGCGGCGCCGTTCTTCCATGTCGCCGGGCTCGGACGCGCGCTCGTGCAGTTCATCGCCGGCGAGGCGCACGTCGTCATTCCGGCCTTCGACGCGGACGAGGTGCTCAAGGCGATCGGCGAGGAGCGCGTAAGCGACACGCTGCTCGTGCCGACCATGATCCAGACGGTGCTCAATCATCCCGACTTTGCCCGCACCGATCTGACCAGCCTGAAGCGCCTCACCTACGGCGCGTCGCCGATCCCGGAAACGCTATTGGACCGGCTGATCGAAGCCTTGCCAAATCTGCAGCTCGCGCATTCTTACGGGATGACCGAGGCGTGTCCGAGCATTTCGGCGAACTCACCTTCCAACCACGATGAAGCGGGCCGCAAAAGCGGCCTGTACCGCTCGATCGGTCGCGGCTTGCCGGGACTGATGGTGAAGGTGGTCGATAGCGACGGCGAGGAAGTGCCGCGCGGCACGGTCGGCGAGATCGTCGTGCGCGGACCGAACGTCATGGCCGGCTACTGGAAGAAGCCTGAGGAGACCGCGCAGGCCGTTTGCGACGGCTGGCTGCACACCGGCGACGGCGCGTACATGGACGCGCAGGGTTATCTCTACATCGTGGACCGCATCAAGGACATGATCGTCAGCGGTGGCGAGAACGTTTACTCCGCCGAAGTGGAGAGCGTGATCGCGCGGCATCCCGCGGTCGCCGCCTGCGCGGTCATCGGAATTCCGCACGACACGTGGGGCGAGGCCGTGCATGCCGTGGTGGTCTGCAAGCCTGGCGAGACGCTCAGCGAAGACGATATTCGCGGACATTGCCGCCTGTTCATCGCCGCCTATAAGTGCCCGAAGACCGTCGAGTTCCGGGAGCAACTGCCGCTGTCGGCTGCCGGCAAGGTTCTGAAGCGGGACATCCGTGCGCCGTACTGGGCGGGCAGGCAACGCAACATTAATTGACCAGCCTCGCCATCCCGCGCCATGGCGTTCGATGTGGTTGAGGACACCAGGACTACCCATACCGAATGGATTGAGTTGTTATTTTTTAAATAAGTATAACTAATACAAAAGGAGGAAAATCTGTGAGGAAGTCGCTCTGTCAATGACGCTGATGGACATGGCAAGCGGAGCGACGGGCGTGGATCTAAGGATGCGACAAACCTTCCAGGCGGAATCGAATTGCCTGCTTGATGTTCCCGGTAGCACTCGAATGAGGTTGGCAGTTCACTCATTCCGCGTGGCATGAATGACGATATTTCTAAAACTCCGTGAATGTTGCGGACCGGTAAGAATAGGAGACGGGCATGCATTTGCCATCGCAGACAATAGACGTAAAGCAGTTCATCGACAACCGAAGCTTCTCGCACTATCAATGGCTCGTCATCGCCTTGTGTTTTCTGATTCTCACAGTCGACGCGTATGACATTGCCGCCATCGGCTATGCGGCGCCATCACTCATTGGCGAGTGGCATATCACGAAAGCCCAACTGGGCACTGCAATGAGTTCCGGCGTGCTGGGAATGACGGCTGGCGCGCTGCTCGGGGGGGCGCTCTCAGACTGGAGCAGCCCTAAACGGGTGTTGATCCTCATGATGATGACGTCCGCAATCGGGAGCATCCTGACCGCGTTGGCCGGCAGCGTTGCCGCACTCGCGGCACTGCGCTTTATCACCGGCTTGGGGTTGGGGGCGGCGATGCCGGTGGCGTTAACGGTTGTGTACGAATACACCCCAACTCGCCGCGGTCCGCTTCTCGTCAATTTTGTGAATTGTGGCGTCATGCTGGGCGCGGCGGCGTGTGGACTGATTGCGGCGGTCCTGGTCCCCGCGTTTGGCTGGGCGAGCATTTTTGTCGTCGGCGGCGTGGTACCGCTCGTCCTCGCCGTAGTGTCGATATTCGTGCTGTCCGAGCCGCTGCGATTCATGGTATCGCGAGGCTTGCCGTCAGAGCGCGTGGCAGCTGTGTTGCGACGCATCGCCCCCGATACATCCTTCGACGGGGCTCACTTCGTGATTTCAGAGGACGTGGAAACCCGGGGAAAGCAGGGCGTGTCAGTGATTTTGTCGCGCGGTTTCCGGTTCGGTACGCTGATGCTGTGGTGCGCCTACTTCTGTGCTGCGTTTGTGTATTACCTGTTGAACGGCTGGATGCCGCTGTTGCTTCGGGGCAGCGGCGTTACCACTAGTCAGGCTTCCTTCATTACCGGGCTGTTCTCGCTAGGCGGTATGGCAGGCACCCTTTGCCTGGGGTGGTTGATGGGGCGCTTCGAGAAGAACAGCGTCGTGGCGATTGCCGTTGCCGGCGGGGCGCTGGCCATCTGGCTACTCGGCGAGCAAAAGGGCAGTCTCATGCTTCTCGCGGTCAGTACGTTTGCTGCCGGCGTGTGCGTGAATGGCGCGGTGATGTCGATGGCGGCTTTGGCTGCGTCGTTCTATCCAACCAGCGGCCGCGCGACCGGCGTGTCGTGGATGACCGGCATGGGCCGGTTCGGCGGTATGTTGGGTCCGGTTGCAGGCGGGTTGATGCTGAAATTCAACCTCGACGTGAGCACGGTGTTTTCGCTGCTGGCGATTCCACTGTTGATCCAGGCGGTGGCGCTGTGGCTGAAACGTTCCGTAACCGACGGCTCCGCACCGGTCGAATACCCGTCGAATCTCGCGTGAACCTCGCGTGAACCGTCGCGCGCTCAGGCGTGGGTCGATTGTATAAGCTGCCTCGCGCGAGGCAGCGCAACGATCCCGGGCACCGGTCAGCTCCCGTGTGCCCGAGCACTACAGCAAAAAGGACGTTGAAATGCCCAGCAAGATTGCCCCCCATGAAGGCGCCACGGTGGGCGCGCTGTACCGTTCGGTCTTTAAGGCCTTTGCGTCGTGCGAAGCCCTCGTGGGTGATGGCGTGCGGCTAAGTTATGAAGAGCTTGCTTGCCGTTGCAAGCGTATGGTGGCTTATTTCGAGTCCGTCGGAGTTCGCCCCCAGGATGGCATCGGGCTATTGTCAGGCAACAGTCCTGATGCGGTGGTCGTGCTGATCGCCGCGCAACTGTTCGGACTGCGTCTTATCCCGTTGCATCCGCTTGGCTCTGAGGATGATCATGCGTATGTGCTGCGCGATAGCGGAATGAAAGTGCTGGTGGTGGACACCGCCCGCTATGCCGAGCGCGGGGCCGCATTGGCACGCCTCGGTATCGTCGGGCACGTGCTCACGCTGGGTCCGTCTGCGTTTGGCACAGATATCCAGGTGGCCTCGGCCAGCATGGGCCCTTCCGAAGCGGAATATGACGCCCAGCCCGACGACATTGCCAAGATCTCCTATACCGGAGGCACAACTGGGCAATCCAAGGGCGTGCTCCAACGGCATCGCGCAATCGTAACGATGACACTGCAGCAACTGGCGTGCTGGGAATGGCCGGCGCAGCCTCGTTTCCTCGCGGCAACGCCGATCTCCCACGCAGCGGGCGCGTTCATCCTGCCCACCTTTCTACGCGGCGGCACGGTCTTCTTTATGGACAAGTACCACCCGGAGCGATTCCTCGAGACTATTCAGACCCACGGCATTAATTGCACGTTTCTTGTTCCCAGCCAGATCTACGGGCTGCTCGAGTCGCCGGTCCTCGGCGACTACAACCTGGCGAGTCTGCAACGCCTCTGGTACGGGGCGTCTCCTATCACGCCCGCGCGTCTGCAGGAGGGACTGCAGAAGTTCGGTCAGATCTTTGGGCAGATTTATGGTCAGGTGGAAGCCCCCATGACGGTGAGCTATCTGCGCTCGGACGAGCACGATCCTGCGAGGCCGCATCTGCTGGCTTCTTGTGGCCGTGTACTTCCCGGCAACGAAGTCAGACTGCTCGACGCCGATCACGCGGAAGTGCCGGCCGGCGAGGTCGGCGAGCTTTGCGTGCGTGGATCGCTGGTCATGTCGGGTTACCTGAACCGGCCTGACGAAACCGATAAAGCCTTCGCGGGTGGCTGGCTGCACACGGGCGACATGGCACGTAGGGATGCAGAGGGCTATGTGTATCTGGTCGACCGGGCCAAGGACATGATTATTTCCGGCGGTTTCAACGTCTATTCCAGCGAAGTGGAGAACTGTCTCGCGCTCCATCCGGCGGTGGCCATGTCTGCCGTGATTGGTGTGCCCGATCCGAAGTGGGGCGAAGCCGTGACCGCCGTGGTCGTGCTGAAACCACAGGCGACGGTGAGCGCACGCGCGTTGATCGAGTTCGTTGCTGCGCGCAAGGGCGTCGTGTCGGCGCCGAAGACTCTATTCTTCGAAACTGCTTTGCCTCTGACGGCGATCGGCAAGGTCGACAAGAAAGCCATTCGCGCAAAGTACTGGGTGGGTCAGGATCGTCAGGTCAGCTAGCGACAGCGGCGGTTCAGCGTCTTGTCAAAAGAGCTCGCGCTATATCAGTGGCCGTTAGATTGACCCGCCCTGCTACCCGACCGGGGTGGTGCCGGTTTGCGCGCATTCTGGCTTACTTCTACTCAGGCAGGGCCGACTTCAACGGTGGGTGCCAACCAATAACGGTGCGCGCGGCGCACCGTCATGCAAAACGCAGAGTGGAGGGACGATGGGTGTTTTGAGCGGTATTCGCGTGCTGGAATTCGAGGCGATCGGTCCGGGGCCCTTCGGCGCCATGTTGCTGGCCGATATGGGCGCAGATGTCTTGCGTATCGACCGGCCGCTTCCACCTGCCGATCTGGGGCCGAAGACCAACGGCAAGCGTGCGGACGTCACAGGGCGCGGCCGTCGCTCGGTCACGCTCGATCTGAAGCAGCCGCAGGCGGTCGAGGCCGCGCTGGATCTGATGTCGCGCGCCGACGTCGTGATCGAAGGGTTTCGCCCCGGCACGATGGAACGTCTCGGGCTTGGACCGCAAGCCGCTTTGGCTCGCAACCCGCACCTTGTGTACGGGCGCATGACCGGCTGGGGGCAAACGGGTCCGCTAGCCGAGCGGGCAGGCCACGATCTGAACTACATCGCACTGTCCGGCGTGTTGTCGGGCATTGGCCGCGCCGATGAGCCGCCCGTGCCGCCGTTGAACCTCGTGGGCGACTACGGCGGTGGTGGCATGCTGCTGGCGTTGGGTGTGGTGGCGGCATTGTTCAACGTGCAGCGCGGCGGCGCGGGCCAGGTCGTCGACGCCGCGATGATCGAAGGCGCGGCGCAGTTGGGCTCGGTGATCTGGGGTCTGCTCGCCTCGGGTAACTGGCGGGAAGAGCGCGCCAGCAATCTGCTGGATGGCGGCACGCCCTGGTACGACAGTTATCGCACGAAAGACGGCGGCTACATGGCGGTTGGCGCGGTCGAAGCGCGCTTTTACGCGGAGCTTCTGTCGAAGCTCGGCCTCGCGCAAGCGGGCCTGCCGGCACAGCACGATCGCAGCGGCTGGCCCGTGCTGCGCGAACGATTTGCAGCGGCCTTTCTCACGCGCACGCGTGACGAATGGTGTGAGGTGTTCGAAGGCAGCGATGCATGTGTTGCGCCGGTGTTGAGCTTCTCGGAAGCGCCGGCGCATCCGCAACACCGTGCTCGCGGCAGCTTCGTCGAGGTAGCGGGTGTCGTGCAGCCGGCGCCTGCGCCGCGCTTTTCCGCGACGCCTTCGACGATCGCGAAGCCGGCCCCGCAGCGCGGTGAACACGGCCTGGCCGCATTACGCGATTGGGGCTTCGACGAAGCCGCTGTTGCACGCATGCGCGATCACGGCTTGGGCTACCGGCCTGAAGCGTAAAGCGCCATCAGAAAAGACAAGTTGGGTTTGGAGACAAAAGATGAAAGTACTGGTCGCGGTGAAACGCGTGGTGGACTTCAACGTCAAGGTTCGAGTCAAGTCGGACGGCTCTGGCGTCGAGTTGGCGAACGTCAAGATGAGCATCAATCCGTTCGATGAAATCGCCGTCGAAGAAGCGGTGCGTCTGCGGGAAAAAGGCGTGGTCAGCGAAGTGATCGCGGTGTCGTGCGGCACGAGCGCCTCTCAGGAGACTTTGCGCACGGCGATGGCGATCGGCGCGGATCGCGGCATTCTGGTCGAGACGGATGCAGAGTTGCAGCCGCTCGCCGTCGCCAAGCTGCTGAAGGCGCTGGTCGACAAGGAGCAACCGCAGCTGGTGATTCTCGGCAAGCAGGCGATCGATAACGACTGCAACCAGACCGGGCAGATGCTGGCGGCGCTCGCTGGTTTTCCGCAGGCCACGTTTGCAAGCCGGGTGGAGGTGTCGAACGATTGCGCGACGGTGACGCGCGAAATCGATGGGGGGCTCGAGACGTTGCGGCTCAAGCTGCCGGCGGTGGTCACGAGCGACTTGCGCCTGAACGAACCGCGCTATGCGACGCTGCCCAACATCATGAAGGCGAAGAAAAAGCCGCTCGATGTCGTCACGCCGGAACAACTCGGCGTGGATGTCGCGCCGCGTCTTAAGGCGCTCAGCACGACGGAGCCGGCAGGGCGCAGTGCAGGCGTGAAGGTGCCCGATGTCGCGGCGCTGGTCGCGAAGCTCAAGAACGAAGCGAAAGTCATCTGAGGGAATCGATATGACTGCATCCAATCAAGTGCTGGTCGTGGCTGAACACGACCAGATTTCGATCAGGACCGCCACGCTGAACACGGTTGCGGCCGCCCTGCATTGCGGCGCCGAGGTTCATGTGCTCGTAGCCGGACATGAAGCAACCGGTGCGGCAAAAGCCGCCGCTGCGATCACAGGTGTTGCGCGCGTGCTTCACGCAGACGCGCCGCATCTCGGCGACGGTCTCGCCGAAAATGTCGCGGCCCAGGTTGTCGCGCTCGCAGAGGGTTACGGCCATATCCTGTTTCCGTCCACTAGCGCTGGCAAGAACGTCGCGCCGCGCGTCGCGGCGCTGCTCGACGTGGCGCAGGTCTCGGATATCGTTCGGCTGGTGAGTCCGGACACGTTCCAGCGTCCCATCTACGCGGGCAATGCGCTGGTGACGGTGCAAAGCAGCGACCCGGTGAAGGTGCTGACCGTGCGCGTGACGGGATTCGATGCCGTGCCGGCCGAAGGCGGCGCGGCGCACATTGAAACGGTCGACGCGGTTGCGGACAGTGGTTTGTCCACCTTCGTCGAACGCGTGGTCGCGAAAAGCGACCGGCCGGAGCTCGCCGGTGCACAGATCGTCGTGAGCGGCGGGCGGGCGCTTGGCAGCAGCGATCGATTCAACGAAGTCCTCACACCGCTCGCCGACAAGCTCGGTGCCGCGCTGGGCGCGAGCCGCGCGGCGGTGGACGCGGGATTTGCGCCGAACGACTGGCAAGTGGGCCAGACCGGCAAGATCGTCGCGCCGCAACTGTATGTGGCGTGCGGAATCTCGGGGGCGATTCAGCATCTGGCGGGCATGAAAGATTCGAAGGTCATTGTCGCGATCAACAAGGATCCGGAGGCGCCGATCTTCAGCATTGCCGATTACGGCCTGGAAGCCGATCTGTTCGATGCCGTGCCGCAACTGGTCAGCGCGATCTGAGGCTTCTCAACGCAGCATGGAAGGCAAGAAGGGGGCATCGCCGCGTCGCACGGCGATGCCCCCTTCTGCATTTTTACGACACCAGCGAATACCAGTTGGTCCCGTCATTACGAAGTTCGCGCCGAACTTCACCACGCCCGATCAGGTAGTTCAGGCACGCGAGGCTCTCGCCTGTCGCGAGGCTCATCTGCGACATATCCTCTTCGCCGACCCTGCGCGCAAACAGCGCACCGAACACGTCGACGGCGCGCCGCGGTTCGCTGAGCGCTTGCCGCAACCGATCGAGACTGCGGTCCTGGCTGCGTCGCAGATGATCCAGCCGCGCATGCAGGCCGCGGAAACAGTCGTTATGGGCGGGCAGCACGAGCACGTCGTCCGGGACCTGCTCCTTCAGTTTTGCGATCGATGCATACCAGTCCGCCATCGGGTTGGCGTCCGGTTCGAGCGGATACACCGAGACATTCGATGAGATTCGCGGCAGCACCTGATCGCCGGAAATCAACACCTTCAACTCCGGGCAATACAGACACGCGTGCTCCGGCGAATGGCCGGTGCCGACGATCACCCGCCACGTGTGCCGGCCAATCACGATTTCCTCCGCGTCATGCAGGCGCCGAAAACTGTCCGGCAGCGCATGAATATGCTGCCCGAAGCGGCCGAAGCGTGCGCGATAGAGTTCGATCGCCGCCGCGCTCCAGCCGGCGCGGCGGTAGAACGCCACGCCGTCGTCGGGCGCCTCGCGGCCGGTGTCCGACGCGGCGACGCGGCAATTGAGGTATTCGAGGCGCGTCATCCACAGACGGCAGTCGAAAGTCCGCGTGAGCCAGCCTGCCATTCCCACGTGATCGGGGTGCATGTGCGTGACGAACACGCGCGTGACAGGGCGGCTCGCGGAAGACTCGGTGCAAAGGCGACGCCATAAGGCCGTGGCGGCATCCGTGCGTGCTCCCGTGTCGACGATAGCCCAGCCGTCACCGTCCGCGATCGTCCACACGTTGATGTGATCGAGCGAGTAGGGCAGCGGCATGCGAATCCATTGCACACCTGGCGCAACCTCCAACACGTTGCCGGACGTTGGCGGCGACTCGAAGGGATAGCTCACGGAAGGAAGCGCGCTACCGGTCGGCGCGACGCGGGTGTCATCGGTCATGATTGGTTTGGCTCCGGAAGACGTCGGCCAGTCGACAGGGCGAGTAAGTAGACGGCGCGAAGTCCGTACACCCGGTCGTTGAAATGCAAACGCCGGCATGCGTGACGACACATGCCAGCGCAGACGAGGCCCGGTCGAGTGCCGGGACCGTGTGGGATTACTGCAGATTGCCTGCGACCGCGATGGTCTGACCGGTGATGTAGTTCGACTCGGGCGAGCAGAACAGGTAGACGCCGCCGGCTGCTTCTTCGGGCGTGCCGCCGCGACCGAGCGGATTGCGCTGCGCGTGCGACTTGAGCAATTCGGGATTCAGGCCGACGCGGATATCCCGGCCTTCGATCGAGACCGTCGCCCCTGCCTTCGCATCAGCCGAGGTCATGCGGGTGTGGATCAGACCGAATGCCACGCAATTCACGTTGACGTTGAAGCGCCCCCATTCGCGGCTCAGCGCGCGGGTCATGCCGATCACGCCGGCCTTGGCCGACGAGTAATTCATCTGCCCGGCGTTACCGTTAAGCGCGGACGTCGACGAGATGTTGACGATCTTGCGGTACACGTCGCGGCCGGCTTCCTTGTCGGCGGCATGCAGCGCCTTGATGTGCGGGTACGCCGCACGCAGGATGCGAAAGGGTGCAGTCATGTGGCAGTCGATGATCGCGTACCACTGCTCGTCGGTCATCTTCTGGACCACGTCGTCCCACGTATAGCCCGCATTGTTGACGATGATGTCAATGCTCTTGAACGTGCTCATCGCCGTGTTGACGAAACGCTCAGCGAAATCCGGTGCGCTTACGTTGCCAGGGCACGCTACTGCTTCCGCGCCCATCTTCTTCAGCACTTCGACCGTTTCGTGCGCCGGATCGGCGTCGAGGTCGTTGATCACGAGGCGTGCGCCTTCGCTCGCCAGTTTCTCGGCGATCGCGCGGCCGATGCCGCGACCCGAACCGGTGACCAGCGCCACCTTGCCGTCAAGCTTTCCCATGTGTTGTCTCCTTGATTGATGCAGGTTACAGGGCGATCACGGCGTCGCCGAGGACGCGCGGTTCGCCATATTGATTGGCCGTCCGAATCTCTACTTTCACGCGGCGCTCTCCTTCGGCTTCGAACTTCTCGACGACCCGGCCACTGCACGTGATCCGGTGTCCGAGATGCGTGATGCCGACAAAGCGCACGCCGAATTGCCGCAGTTGCCGCTGATCGACCCAGGCGTTCAGCAAGCGTCCGAGATACGCCATCGACAGCATGCCGTGGGCGAATACGTCGGGCATGCCGCTGCGGCGCGCGAAGTCGAGGTCGATGTGGACCGCGTTGTGATCGCCCGAAGCGCCGGCAAAGAGCGCCAGCGTCGTGCGGTCGATCGGCGCGAGCGTCAGCGGCGGCAGCGTGTCGCCCACCTTGACGTCGTCGAAGCTCAATGTGCTCATTCGTGTCTCCTCTCAGCCGTTGCGGTGGACCAGCACGCTGCGCATGTCGGCCACATGCTCGCCTTTCTGGTTGGTCACGCGCGTTTCGCGCACCACGAAATCGAGCGCGCCACCTTTCTTGTCGTAGATGTCGGCGATGTGGCATTCGAAGAGCAGCACGTCGCCGGCGTAGGCCATCCGGTGATAGGTGAACGACTGTTCGCCATGCAGGATGCGCGCAACCTGGATGCCGATCTCGTCGCGCCAGCTTTTGTCCGGCTGCTCCAGTTCGAGCGAGAACAGGAACGTGGGCGGCAAGGGCAGACCCGGGTGACCCGCGTCGCGGGCAGCGGATTCGTCGAAGTAGACCGGGTTGGTTTCGCCGGTTGCCTTGGCGAAGAACCGCAGCCGGGCCGCGTCGGTCAGGGTGCGA
Organism: Paraburkholderia sp. RL17-381-BIF-C; assembly: GCF_046026435.1. Classification (NCBI taxonomy): domain Bacteria; kingdom Pseudomonadati; phylum Pseudomonadota; class Betaproteobacteria; order Burkholderiales; family Burkholderiaceae; genus Paraburkholderia; species Paraburkholderia sp. RL17-381-BIF-C. Next base: position 168,085 of record NZ_JARESX010000006.1, read on the forward strand.
AACGCGGGAATGACTTTACCGATGTGTTTTTTATCGATCATGTCGGACACTCCGATAGAGGTGGCGCACTACGCGGCCTTGTACACGGTCGTGACGCATGCTCCGCCGAGCCCCAGATTGTGCGCAAGCGCGACCTTCGCGCCTTCCACCTGCCGTTGCTCGGCCGTGCCGCGCAACTGATGTGTCAGTTCGTAGCACTGCGCAAGACCGGTCGCGCCCAACGGATGCCCTTTCGACAGCAAACCGCCCGACGGGTTGACCACCCACTTGCCGCCATACGTGTTGTCGCCGTCGTTGACGAGTTTTTCCGCTTCGCCTTCTCCGCACAGACCCAGACCTTCGTAGGTCAGCAGCTCGTTTTGCGCGAAGCAGTCGTGCAGTTCGATCACGTCGATATCTTCCGGGCCGACGCCGGCCTGCTCATAAGCGAGCTTCGCGCCGGCGCGCGTCATGTCGAAGCCGACCACGCGGATCATGTCGCGCGAGTCGTAGGTGCTAGGCAGATCGGTGGTGAGGGACTGGCCGGCGATCAGCACGTCGGTGCGCAGGCCGCGTTTGCGGGCGAATTCCTCCGACACCACGATGGCCGCGGCCGCGCCGCAGGTCGGCGGGCAAGCCATCAGACGCGTGAGCACGCCTTCCCAGATCATCGGCGAGGCGAGCACTTCTTCCGGCGTTACGACGGTGCGGAACACGGCGAGCGGATTGCGCGCCGCGTGCCGGCTCGCCTTTGCGCGAATCTTCGCGAACGTTTCCAGCTTCGTGCCGTACTTTTCCATGTGAGCCCGGCCCGCGCCGCTGAACTGACGGATCGCGCTCGGCAGATCGGTGCGATCCACCAGTTCGTTGACCAGATTCAGCGCACGTTCGAGCGCCGGCGCACGGTCACTCCACTTCGACGACAGCGCGCCCGGCTGCATGAATTCGAATCCGACGGCGAGCGCGCAATCGACCACGCCGCTTTGCACCGCCTGACGCGCGAGGAACAGCGCCGACGAACCCGTCGCGCAGTTGTTGTTCACGTTGATGACGGGAATGCCGCTCATGCCGACGTGATAAAGCGCTTTCTGACCGCAGGTCGAGTCGCCGTACACATAGCCGGCGTAGGCCTGCTGCACATCCGCGTAGTCGATTCCGGCATCGGCCAGTGCTTCGCGCACGGCGCCCGCGCCCATCACGTCGTACGGGTCGCTGGTGCCGGGCTTCTTGAACGGAATCATGCCGACGCCGGCGACGAACACGTTACGAGTCATATCACTGCTCCTTGGAAATGGAATGTTCGAATTACAGCTTGCGGGAGATGAGGTCGCGCATGACCTCGCTCGTGCCGCCATAGATACGGTTGACGCGTGCGTCGGCGAACGCGCGGGCCACGGGGTACTCCAGCATGTAGCCGTAACCGCCGTGCAGTTGCACCATGTCGTCGAGTGCCTTGCCGAGCGATTCCGTGGCGAACAGCTTGGCGATCGCGGCTTCCTCCAAAGTGAGGCGCCGGCGCACGTGTTCGGCGAGGTAGTGGTCGACCAGCACGCGCACCGCGGTTGCCTGCGCCTTGATGTCGGCCAGCTTGAACTTGGTGTTCTGGAAGTCCCACACGGTCTGATTGAAGGCCCTGCGGTCCTTGACGTAATTGATCGTGTGCTCGAGACAGGCTTCGAGTTTTGCGGCGGCGCCGATCGCAATCGAAAGACGCTCCTGCGGCAGTTCGCCCATCAGATAAGCGAAGCCTTTGCCCTCTTCACCGAGACGATTGCCAACCGGCACGCGCACGTTGTCGAAGAACAGCTCAGCGGTGTCCTGCGAGTGCATGCCAACCTTGTCGAGCTTGCGGCCACGGCGGAATCCCTCACGGGTCGCCTCGACGACGATCAGGCTGACGCCCTTGGAGCCCGCGCTAGGATCGGTCTTGCACACCAGAATGATGAGGTCGGCGTTCAGGCCATTGCTGATGAAGGTCTTGCTGCCGTTGATCACATACTCGTCGCCGTCGCGCAAGGCGGTGGTGCGGATCGCCTTCAGGTCGCTGCCGGTGCCGGGCTCGGTCATGCCGATCGCGAGAATGGATTCGCCGGTACACGTTTTCGGCAGCCATTTCTGCTTCTGCTCTTCATTGCCGATGCGCGCGATATACGGTGCAATCACGTCGGAGTGCACGCCGAAGCCGAGTCCACTCAGCCCGGCGCGATTGGTTTCCTCATTGAGGATCGCCGCGTGGCCGAAGTCGCCGCCGCCACCACCGTATTCGGTCGGCAGCGTCAGGCACAGCAGACCCTCGCGGCCTGCCTTCAGCCACGTCTCGCGGTCGACGCGCCCGGCTTTGTCCCACTCGGCCTGTTTGGGAGCGCACTCCCGTTCCAGGAAGCGACGCACCGTGGTGCGCAGCATTTCATGATCGTCACGAAAAACAGTACGGGTAATTTGCATCACTAAATTCCTGAGGATGAGTGCGGCATGAGCGGATAGATGGCGTTATCGCGCGCAGGCGATATGTGCCGCAGGTTCGGTGTGATAGAGCTGTTCGATCAGATGAGCGCGGCGCGCGCGGGTCACGGCCTGGTTCACGTAGCCTTTCTCGGCGATCTCATTGGCGTCGATCGAAGGGGGCTCGGCCATCAGCATCAGGCGTTCGATCGTGCGGCTGGCGCCGCCGCCTTTGTGGCCGGCGAGGCGTTCGCGCAGCGCGGCGACCACGAGCGGATGCTCGACCAGCGCAGCCGCGTCGAGCTCGGCGAGTTCGGGCGCGAGGCGCCGGCAGGCGGCCACGTTAGGCCAGGCGAGCGCGGCGAGAAATTCATGGTCATGGCCGCAGATCACGGCATCTGAAATGAGCGGGGCGCATTGATCGAGCAAACCGAGCCGCACCGCGCCGGTTCGAACCCAGGTGCCGTTCGTCAGCTTGAAGTCCTCGACCACCCGCCCGGCGAACAGCAGGCCTTGCGCCGGATCGTCCGGATTCGCGAGGCGCACGGCGTCGCCGAGCCGGAAGTAACCTTCTTCGTCGAAAGCGGCGGCGGTGAGCGCCGCATTGCCGATGTAGCCGCCGAACACGTTCGCGCCGCGCATGCGGATTTCGTAGCGGCCGTCGCCGCCTTCGAGCGGCAGCAGCTTCACTTCCGAACCCGGCACAGGGCCGCCGATGTTGCCGAGATCGGTCGCGGGCCAGCCGCAGTAGGTGCCCATTCCGCTCGTCTCGGTGCAGGCAAGGCCTGTCGAAAAGACGATGCGCTTGCCGATCGTGTCCACCGCCACGCGCTGGATGCGATGCCACACGTCCGTCGGCAAGCTTGCGCCGCCGTAGCCGAAGTACTGCACATTGGCGAACAGGCTGCGCGCGAGCACGGGGTCGCGCTCGAGTTCGCCGGCCAGCACGGCCCATGCGGAGGGGACGCTGGTAAAGACCGTGGGCGACACTTCACGCAGGTTGCGCACGGTGCGCTCGATCATGCCAGGCAGCGGGCGTCCGTCGTCGATATAGTGCGTTGCGCCGAACTGGACGGAGCGGCCGATGTTCAGTACGCCGCCAAGGCCGTGGTGCCACGGCAGCCAGTCGAGGAACACCGGCTGCGATTCGCCCAGCCAGCCGAGATTGTCGGCGTAATAGGCGGCGACTGCCTTGAAGTTGCTGTAAGCGAGCGGCACGCCTTTCGGCGTTCCGGTCGAACCCGACGTGAAGAGGACGCGCACGGTATCGTCCCTGCGGATCGCCGCGTGCGCCGCGGCAACGGCGGCGGCGCGCGGCGGCGTCATGTCGACGGCAAGCAGGTCGGTCCATGCGTGTTGCGAAGGCTGCGCGTTGCGTGCCGCGATGACCGGCGTCGTCGCCAGTTCGGTGATCGCGAGCGCGCGTTCGAACGCCGCCGCGTCCTGCACGAACACCGCCGCCGGCGGCACCAGTTCGAGCACCCCCTTCAGACGTGCGAAGTTTTTGCTGAGCGTGGAATAGGCGGGCGAAACCGGCGCAGCGGGAATGCCTACATACTCGGCTGCGAGCAGAAGCACGGCCTGCTCGATCGAATTGCCCGAGAGCAGAACCAGCGGGTGCTGCTGGCCGAGGCCCATTTCCAGCAGGCAGGAAGCGACCGCTTCCACCTGATGCCACAGGTCGCGCCAACTGATCGTGCGCCAGGCGCCGCTGCTATCGCGTTCGCAGAATGCCGGACTATCGCCGCGGCGCTCGGCCCATTCGGGGATGAAATCGGCAAAGCTGTTGTGTGCGATATCGGGGGGCGGACTGGCGGAACTCAGCATCAACGTGCCGTCGGCGCGGCGTTCGACGAGCGGACGCCGTTCGGGAAAGCGTACGGGACGGTAAGGGGCTGCCGTGTATTCACTAGCCATGAGCGTACTCATTACGCTTGTCTCCTGAGCTTCAGCGCGCGACAGGGTGCGCACCGGCGTTTGTTGTGTGAGGCGCGCACGCCGTGAACGGCTGCGCGCGACCCCTTGACTTAGAGCATAGTGGCTCGTGGCGACGAGCGAACCACCCGAGGTGGGTGGCGAGGAGGGATGGAGCCGAACGAGGAAGGACGAGCCGGCGGGGCACGTCAAGACGCGAGTGCGTCAGTCGGTCCCTTCGCCGGCAACGGGCGTCGAGCCCAGTTCGAGGTCGCGTACGCGTGCGACCGCTTCGTCACGGCTGGTCACGCCGAGTTTGCCGTAGATGTTCTTCAGATGCCACTTGACGGTCTCAGGCGAAATGCCGAGCGTGCGGGCGATTTTCTTGTTGGGCAACGCCTGCGCAAGCAGGCCCACAACCCGGGCTTCGCGCTCGCTCAGCGTTTCGGCGGCGGTGGGCTGCGAGTTACGGTTGGCGGGTTTGACAGCCGGTTCCGCGTCGCTTGCCGAGGTGGCCTTGTGGGCGGTGTGGAGCCGGCTCACATAGAAGGACAAGACCGGATCGTGCGCTTCGCCTTGCACCACGGCGGTAATGAGGTCCAGCGCGCCGGGATCGGCGTCGAGCAGGCTGCGGACGAGACCCAGCCGGTGGCCCCGGCGCAACGCGGCGAGCACGGCTTCGCGCGCGGCTTCGGCCCGGCCTCGACGGGCGTCGACCACCGCAGCTTGCATCTGGAAGTGCGCAAGGTGCCGTTGCCAGCCGCGCGCCTCGCAGAACGGAATCAGCGCCTGAAGACGGCTCGCGGCGCCTTCGAAATCCTCGTGAGCGATACACCAGTTGATGTGCGAGCTTTCCGCCATCGCGTGGATTTCCGCAGCGGTGCCCGCCGTGCTGGCCACCGGTGTGCTCACCACGCGCGCCACGATCATGTCGAGCCGCGCGAGCCCGGCTTCCGCTGCGTCGAACTGACCGCTCAGCAGATGGCGATGAATCTGCTCGGCCACACTGTGCGCGATGAGCCGCTGCAAACCGTATTGGGTCGCGTATTCTTCGAGACGTTCGAGATAGGCGAAGGCATCGAGCCGGTGTCCCGCGGCCCAATGGACCGCTGACAGCACGGTCAGGACGCGCAATACGGAGTCCGGAATGGACACGCGTTCGAGCACGTCGACGCGGTCCTCCAGAAGTTTGCGGGCCGCGTCCAGTTCGTTGAATTCGTACAGCACTTCGCCGAGCAGCGCTGCCGCGAAACATGCCGCTTCGGCGGTGGCGCTGCCGTGTTGATCCGCCTCGAACAGCACGTCGCGACTGATGCGCTCGACCTGGATGAATTTGCCCTCCAATGCATAGCTGAACCCCGCAATGCAGCGGCCGTTCAGTGTGCCGGCCGAGGTGCCCATGAGCGGCGCGCCGTCCACGAGAAGTTGCGGCGCCTCGCTCTGAACACGCCGCGCTTCGTCGTACTCGCCGCGGCGCATGTGAATCCACGAGAGCAGGTTGTTGCGGCCGCCCACGGTGAGGCTGTCGGCGTGAGCGGGAATTTGCCGCATGTCCGGCAAGACCGATATCGCCTCGTCCGTGTCGTCGCGCTGAACGGCGAGCGCTGCGCGTAACAGGATGAGGCGATAGCGCGAATTCGCATCGCTTTCGGGGATATCGGTTTGCAGGCGCGCGATAGCCGCGGCGCACGCGTCGAATTCGCGTGCATACAGTTGCAGGTGCACCATCCACAGGCGCAATCCGATGCGCGCCTGGACTTCGGCGAGCGGGAGCAGGCGGATCAGCCCGACGAGCTTACGCAGGTCGCCTTCAATCTGCATGGTCCGCGCGACGCGTAGCACGAGATCGGCGGCCGCCGCCGACTCGCCCGCGAGTAAGGCGTGCCGCACGGCGTCGTCGTGCTGGCGGTGGTCGCGAAACCAGATCCATGCCGCCAGATGCACCTCGCGTTGATGCAGTTCGCTGCGCGCGCGAAAACGCTCGAGCAGTGTCTCGCGAAAAAGCGGGTTCAGCCGATACCACGTCTCGCTGCCCGAACTCTCGATCGGGGCGATGAACAGGTTGTCGTTTTCCAGTCTCGTCAGCAACGCACGCACTTCGGCAGGCGACTGCTCGTCGCCGATCAAGGCGATGCACAGCGGCGCGCAGACGCGCGTGCAGCTCGCCATGCGGACCAGCATTTCCACTTCGGAGGGCGCAAGGCGCGACAACACCTCGCGTTCGAAATACGTTGCAAAACCGCGGGCGTCCAGCAGTTGTGCGTTCGCGAGCGGGTCTGACGGCGCGAGGTCCGTTGCGCCCTGTTTTCTTCTCTTCAGACGCATGGCGAAGAGTTGCAGTCCCGCCACCCAGCCGTCGGTCAGTTCATGCATGTGCCGCGCTTCGCGCTGGCCGATCTCGCCCAACTGCGCTTTGAGAAACGCCTCGGATTCGGCGGCCGTGAAGCGCAGATCGCGCATGTCCAGTTCCAGGACGAGGCCCTGGTCGCGCGGGCGTCCCAGCGAAAGCGGCACGGTGCCACGCGAGACGAGCACGAGATGGAGATTCGCCGGCGCGTAGTCGAGCAGCCATTGCAATGCTTCGTGATTGCGCGCATTGGCAACGTGATGCAGGTCGTCCAGCACCAGCACGACGTCGTTCGAATGAGCGGCGATACCGCGCACGAGCGCGATGATCGTGCGCTCGACCGCTTCGTCGTCCATACCGCGGCCGCCTAGCAAGGCCGCTTCATGGCACATCGCCGGGTCGACCTGGGCGAGACTTGCGACGAGGTAGTCGAGAAAGTGCGCGAGTTCGTTGTCCTCAGGTGCGAGTGTCAGCCAGGCGATGTCGAACCCGAGCGAAAGCAAGGCTTCGCGCCACGCGATCAGCAGGCTCGTCTTGCCGCAGCCGGCCGGCCCCTGAAGCACGACGCAACGGTTGCGCCGGGCGTCGAGTAATTGGGCCAGCAGACGTTCGCGCGCGACGACGCGGGCGGTATTACGTGGCGGAATCAATCGGGGATCGGCTCGGGAGTCCGCGGAGCCGCCTTGGGAGCGGCGTGGGTCCACGGGAGGGGAATTCTGCGACATCGTGACCTGCGCCTTGCGCGCCCTGGCTTCGCGCCGGGTCGGCGAGGGCCAAAGGACGAAATGATAATCGGCACATTGTAGCGCAGCGCTCGCAGCGTTTTCACGTTGGACAGGGGAGTGTCTTCCCGGATCAGCCTGGGTCCGGCAGGTGGGTCGCGCCGGCGGTGTGTGCTGTATCGCGCACGGATTCCTGCTTGCGCCGCGACACGAATTGCACGACGTCGCCACCCGCGCGCCACGCATAACAGGTGTCGACCATGGGATGAGGCTGAACGTTGTTTGCCCCGTCGGCGGACTCGCCGTTGGCGGGGGCGCTTTTGCGCCAACCCATCAACGTCTGGATAGCCGTCGTGGCGATGGGGCCGAGCAACTCGGTCAGATGCGTGCAGCCTTTCGGACCGGTAAGGCGGCTCTTGACCTCCTTCATGAAGCCCGCGCCGATGGTCACGCCCTGTAAGCCGGCATAAGCCTCGTTGATTTCCGTGCAATAGCGGCTCGGTGACGAGTCGGTATGCGCCTCGATGCGATGGATCAGGAGATTTGAATCGATCGTGACCACGATGCGCATGTCGTGAATCGGTGAGCCGGCCGGCACGGTCTTGAAGAGCAGATCGGCATCTTCCGCCTTCGTATCGCGGATGCGACCTTCGATATCGAACAGGCCGTCGCTTCGTTCGAAGCCCATGCACTCGACCCGGCGGGTGTGAACGAGCCGCCGCGTTGAAGGATTCAATGGGATGGCAGGCATAGGTACCTCGTTGACAGAAGCAGTCATTCGATTGATGGAAGACGAATCAGGCCGGGTGTCGATCGAAACACACGGACATCTCGTGGTTCAGCGAGAGGAGCACGTCGGCCCTCGAGCGATCGATATCACCGAGCCTATTTGAGCGCAGAACGCCAGCCGCCCCCTGCATCGGGGGGGAGGGTTCGATGCATGTCGCTACATCTTTCACCGCTCGGGGTATTCCCGTCCCCCCTCTGTTTGGGTAGGTCATCTGCCCGGACGTCCCTGCAATATGGGCTCGCGACGACCGGCCGGGCTGGTGCCGGCCGTCGTCCCGTCGGACATCTGCATGAGTTTGCTTTACCCGTGTCCGTGGGGCACGGCAAACACAAAGAGGAGACATGCATGCGTTTCATGAGTCAGAGCATTTGCGGAGCTACATTGATTCTCGCCGCCGGAGGAGCGGCGGCCCAGTCGAGCGTGACGCTATACGGGGTGGCGGACGTATTCGTCCAGTACCTGGATAACGGCGGAAAACATTCGTTTTCCGAACGAAGTGGCGGCTCCACGGGTTCCCTGTTCGGCCTGAAGGGATCCGAAGACCTCGGTAACGGTCTGAAGGCGGTGTTCGACGTCGAAACCGGCTTCAACATCAACAACGGAGGCTTCTTCGCGGACAGCACGGCGATGTTCTACCGGCAATCGTGGGTGGGCGTGAAGCACGATTCGTATGGCCAACTGAGTTTCGGGCGTCAGTATCAACCGAGCTTCTGGGCTGTCTACTTCACCGACCCGTTCCGCGGTAACGAAGTCATGTCGCCGCTGGCAGCGGCCGACCTCGCCGGCGCAACCGACCGCTCCACGCTTGCAACGCAGTACGTGTCCGGGCGAACCAGCAATTCGATCTTCTATTCGTCACCCGACATGCGAGGCGTGCACGTCTACGCCATGTACGCGATGCCAGGCACCGTCACGCAACCCGTGCCCGTGCGCTCCGGCGCGATGGTCGACGTGGCCGCGAACTATTCGGGCTACGGCTTCTATGCGGGCGTTGGCTACCAGTATCAGCATGGATCGCAGGAGAGTGCGCCGCTGGTGCCCACCGCGCCGACGCTGCTGACCACATTCGATCTGATGGGAACGGAGCACTTCACCGGCGCGCTGGCATACCGGCTGGGCATCGTGAATTTCCAGTTCAACTATTCGTATAACCGGCCGAAGGATGCACCTGCCGGCTCGCTCGTCACCATCACGCCGGCAGTCAAGTTGCCGCTCGCTTCGCTGGTTCACTCGTACAGCATTATCGAGCTGGGCGCGACGATCCAGGCCACACCCGCGGACGTGATCGAAATCGCCGGCATCGAACGGGATGTGCGTGGCGTTCACGACAATACGCCGGGTATCGAAGTCGGCGTCGACCACAGTCTGTCAAAGCGTACGAGTCTCTACATGCGCGCGGGCTACCTGAAGAACAACGGCAGTGCGAACATGAGCTGGCCTGGTGTGACGGGCGTCGCCAGCGGTTCGAAGCAGGTTCTTGCGGTGCTCGGCATGACACATCGTTTCTGACGACAGCATGCGTTCACGAAAGACGCCGCGAGGCGGCGTCGTCCGTGAGCACTGTGTCACGGTTTTCAGCGGGTCCGATATCACAACAGGAAAACATCCATGAAACAAAACAAGGTATTCACGCTGGTAGGCAGCGCGCTGCTCGTTCTGGCATCACTCGACGTGCACGCGCAGAGCAGCGCTGCGGCCCCTGCATCCGGCCGCTCATATGCGTCGGACGCGAAAGCCGTCAAGGCCGCCGACCGCGCGCTTCAGAAGAACGTGGTTCGCGCGCTGAGCAAAACGAAAGGGCTGAGGGCCACCACAATTACGGTGCGGGCGCATAACGGCGTGGTGATCCTGGAAGGAACAGTGCCGGAACAGTCGCAGGTCGGACTGGCGACTCAGGCTGCTGAAGGGGTTGAAGGCGTGGCCTCAGTCACGAACGCATTGACGTTATCCACGTTGTAAAGCGTATTTCTCGCGTTCCTGCAGTGAGGTCGGGGCCCGCTCGCGGTGTGTGAGCGGGCCCTTTGTTCAGGGCTTTAGCCTGTCACCGATTTGCATTCGAGAAACTCGGCCAACCCTTCTCGACCATACTCGCGTCCGTTCCCGGATGTCTTGTAGCCGCCGAAGGGAACCGTAATGTCCAGCATCGCGCCGTTGATCCGCACCGACCCCACGCGCAGGCGCGCGGCCACACGGCGGGCGCGTTCCGGGTTGCTGGTGGCGATATAGGCGGCGAGTCCGTATTCCGTGTCGTTGGCCATCGTAATGGCGTGTTCCTCGCTGTCGTACGGAATCATCACCAGCACCGGTCCGAAAATTTCCTCGCGCGCGATCTTCATGTCGTTGCGAACATCCGCGAAAACAGTAGGGCGCGCGTAGAAGCCCCGCGCGATTCCTTCGGGCCTGCCGGGGCCGCCGGCAATGACCCTCGCGCCTTCCTCGATGCCGGCCCGGATCATGTGCTGCACCTTCTCGTATTGCGCTCGGTTCGAGATCGGGCCCATCTTGGTGGCCGGGTCCGCGGGATCGCCGACAACGATCCCATTGGCGACCGCCGCGGCAATCGCCATGGCCTCGTCGTATCGTTCGCGTGGCACCAGCATGCGGGTCGGCGCAACACAGGTCTGTCCGGAATTGACCATGCACTGGGCCACGCCGCTCGTCACTGCGGCCTGCAGATCGGCGTCGTCGAGAATCAGCAGAGGCGACTTGCCGCCGAGTTCCTGCGCCACGCGCTTGACCGTGGGCGCGGCGCTGACGGCCACTTCCACGCCGGCACGCGTCGAGCCGGTAATCGACACCATGTCCACGTCGGGATGCGACGACAGCCGTGCGCCGACGACGCGCCCTTCGCCAAAGATCATGTTGAAGACGCCGGGCGGCGTGCCCGCTTCGTGCATGATTTCCGCGAAGATCACAGCGTCGAGCGGAGCGATTTCGGAAGGCTTCAGCACGACGGTGCAGCCCGCTGCCAAGGCCGGCGCGACTTTGGCGGCGATCTGGTTCAACGGCCAGTTCCACGGCGTGATCAGCGCCGCGACGCCGACCGCTTCGCGGCGCACGTAGCTCTTGTCGTGTTGAGTCTCGAACTCGAAATGGCGCAACGTCTCCACTGCGGCCTGAAGCTGCGAGAGGCCGATCGCGGCCTGCAGATGCTTGCACAGCGTAATGGGCGCGCCGATTTCGATGCGGACCGCCTCGGCAATGTCGTCGAGCCGCGCGCGGTAGCATTCGATGATCCGCTCGAGCAGCGCGACCCGCTCGGCGCGGCTCGATTCCGACCAGACCGGAAAGGCGGCTCGCGCCGCGGCGACGGCGCGATCCGCGTCTTGCGCGGTTCCCATCGTGAGCTGGCCGGTCAGCGTCTCGGTGGCCGGATTGATGATGTCCGTCTGCGTGCTGCCGGCGGACGGTTCGACCCATTGGCCGCCGATATAGAAGGTGTTCAGCGTTTTCATTTCGTTTCCTGGGATTCTGTGGGGCGCGTCGAACTCAGGCTGCCACCGGACGATCGCCGATCACCGTCGCACGCATCATGTGGCGCGGCGCCGGGAAGTAGTCCTGGACCGCATAGTGCTGGCACGAGCGGTTATCCCAGAAGGCGATCGTGTTCGGGCGCCACTTGAGGCGGACCTGATATTCCGGCGCCTGGGCCTGGCGGAACAGGTACTGCAGCAGTTCCATTTCGGCGAGCTTGTAGTCGAAGCCAACGCGATACTCCTTCGCGGTCAAATGGCCGTAATTCGACAGATGCGTGGTAAACGCTTCGTTGACGTAGAGGATCTTCTCGCCAGTTTCAGGATGGACTCGCACGACCGGGTGCTCGACGGGCGGAAACTTCGCGCGCATCGTTGCGTGCTGGTCCACGGGCACCGCAATGCCGAATAGCGGTAGGAAGTCGTGGACCGCCTTGAGGCTGGCGATTTTAGCCTTCACGTCGTCGGACAAATTCTCGTAGGCCGTGACCATGTTGATCCACATCGTGTCGCCGCCGACCTCGGGGCATTGCACGCATCGCAACATGGAGCCCATGGAGGGAATCTCGCGCCACGATACGTCGGAGTGGTACAGGTTCTCCCGGCCGCGCTTGGTATCGTTGCGGCCGAGGATCACCAGTTCCGGATGCTCCGGGTGATGCGGAAACGCGGGATGGATCTCCAGTTCACCGAATCGCTTTGCCACGGCGACGTGCTGGGCCGGGCTGATATCCTGGTCGCGAAAGAACAGAACCTTGAACTTCAGCAGTGCGCGGCGCAATGCAGCGTAAGTGTCGTCGTCAAGCGGATCGCGCAGATCGACGCCGCGAATTTCCGCGCCGATAGTCGGTGTATAGCGTTCGACGGCGAACGGCCAGGCGTTGTCGGAATTGGCGTGCACCGCTGTCGAATCGGGCGCGATCTCTGTTGCTTGCATGTCATGTCTCCATTTGTCAGGGCCCGCATGTGCCGCGGCGCATTGGGCTCGCGGCAGTTGGGACGGTTCCACAGGCGCACGCGGTGCGCGTATGCCGGGTTCTGGTTTCGTGCGACGCCGTTTGCGCGCCGCTTCAGCGCGCGGGGCGGCCGTCTAGCGGTTGTCGGCGCGGATCAGATCAGCGGCTTTCTCGCCGATCATGATGGCCGGTGCATTCGTGTTGCCGCCGATCAGCGTCGGCATGATCGACGCGTCGGCCACGCGCAGCCCTTCAATGCCGCGCACGCGCAGGCTCGGGTCGACCACGGCCATTGCGTCGATTCCCATCTTGCAGGTGCCCACCGGGTGAAAGACGCTGTCGGCATGGCTGCGCACGAACGCCCGGATCGCTTCTTCGTTCGAATCGTCCGGTCCGAAATCGTCCGTCAACAGTTCCTTTCCGCCCGCTTCGGCCAGTGCCGGCTGCGCGAAAATACGGCGGACGATTCTGACACCGGCGACCAGCGCTTCCATGTCGGCCTCCGCTGACAGAAAGCGTGGATCGATCGACGGCGCGTCGCGCATGTCCGCGCTACGTAGGCGCACGTGACCGCGGCTCTGCGGGCGCAGAATATAAGCGTGGCAGGAATAGCCATGTCCGAGTTTGCGGCGTTTCGCCACGTTACGATTGCCGAGCAGGGCGAGAACGAAAGCTAACTGCACGTCCGGGATGACCAGGTCGGGGCGGCTTTTCACAAAGGCGCCTGCCTCCGCGAAATTGGAACTGACCATGCCGCTGCGATCGCGCCGGTAACGCCACATGCCGGACGCGAGCCGCAGAAAGCCGCCTGCGGAGTAGCCGTAGAGGTCGTTGGATTTGACCTGTTTGTTGACGATCACGTCGAGGTGGTCCTGCAGATTCTCGCCCACGCCGGGCAGATCCTGCACGACCTCGATACCGTGGCTGCGCAGATGCCCGGCCGCACCGATGCCCGAGGCCATCAGCAACTGCGGCGAATTGAAGGCGCCACAACTGAGCACGACTTCGCGCCGCGCCCGCAACGTTTGCTCGACGCCTGCCCGCACCACGCTGACGCCGCGCGCGCGTTTGTTCTCGATGACAAGACGCAACACCTGCGTGTCCGGGAGCACGTGCAGGTTCGGGCGGCCGCCGTTCAGGTCCGGATCTTTCGCATTGCCGTTGTGCAGGTAGGCACGCGCGGCATTCCAGCGTTCGCCATTGAACTGCGTGACCTGATAAAGGCCGGCGCCTTCCTGCTCCGCGCCGTTGAAGTCCGTGTTCAGCGGCAATCCGGCTTGCAGCGCGGCATTGACGAAACGATGCGAGAACGGGTTGGGCGTGCGCAGGTCGCTCACGTGCAGCGGACCGTCGCCACCGTGCCACGGATCGTCAGTACGTCCGGCGTGGCGCTGGTTGCATTCACTGCGGCGGAAGTAGGGCAGGACGTCGTCGTAGCCCCAACCCGTACAACCCAGAGCGGCCCATTCGTCGTAATCGTTGCGATGTCCACGAATGTAGACCATGCCGTTGATTGACGAACTGCCGCCCAGTCCGCGTCCGCGTGGCTGAAAGGACGGGCGTTCGTTAAGGCCGGGCTGACGTTCGGTGAGGTAAGCATAGTTGCGCGGACCGGCCTTTTGCACGGTCGATGCCAGACCGATCGGCACCCATACGCTCATGTGATGGTCATGCGGGCCGGCCTCGAGCAGGGCGACCGTGACCGATGTGTCCTCCGCCAGTCTGGCGGCCACCGCGCAGCCTGCGGAGCCTGCGCCGACGACGATATAGTCGTACTCGGCCGCGATCATGCTGTTGCGAGCGTTGTTACCAGTTCTGATCATGGCGCCTCTGTTCGTTGGAAGGGATGTGTGCACGCGCAGCGGCTGTTGTCTTTGTCGCCGCTGCCATAGCCAGATCAATCAAGTCGCGGCTTGCGTGGCGAAGTGATTGAGTGTTCTGTGCGAGCGATCAGGATGAAGCCAGCGCACGGCTGCGAGTGAGGCCGCGATTAGCAGGACGGCGCTGACCGTGAAGCCGAGTTCATAGGCATGGCTGTTGCCGCCGCCATAGACCTGTACGATCCGTCCCATCACGGCCGGTGCGAATGCGGCGCCAAGACTTGCGAGTGCCGTGTGGATGGCGACGAGCGCCCCGCGCTGAATGTCCGGGACCATTTCGGCGAGCAGCGCGGGAGCCAGCGTGAAGCTCAACGTCGGCAATGCGCCGGCCACCGCGAGTAGCGCCACTTTCTGCAACGGCGGCAGGTGAAGCAGCATGAGGGTGATATACAGCAGAGCCCCGGCAACCGCCGACAAACAGATCAGATGGACACGCGCCTTGCGTGTGGACACGCCGCGTCCGAGCATGCGTTGGGATAACCAGCTCAGGCCCACGTTGACCGGAGTCGCTGTCGCGACCACCACGGCGAAGCAACGACCCGCATCGACACCGCTGAATCCGAGCCCTTTTTCGAGGTAGGTGGGGATCCAGGTCAGGCTCAGGCCCAAGGTCCAGTAGGCGGTGAATCCGAGCGCGAACACCGAGAGGACCGAACGGTCCGTGAGGATTCTCCGATACGGTAGCCGCGACGCGCGGTTTCGCGCGATCGGCGCGGCTTGCTGCTTACCGAGGCCGCCCTCGCGCCCGAAACATGCCCACAGTACGCTCCACGTCGCGCCTATCGCGCCGAGGAGCAGAAAGTTCATACGCCATCCCCACTGTCTCGTGACGAGCGGAATCAGCAGGCCGGCCAGCAGCATGCCGAAAGCCGCGCCCTGGTTGATGATGGCGACGGGCAGATTGCGTTTCCGGTCGGGGAACCACTTGTACAACGCATGCACGGAAACCGGAAACGCCGGGCCTTCGGCGGCGCCCAGGATCACGCGGCAGATGAGCAGCCCCAGCGCGCTCGTCGCCATGGCCTGCGGCAATTGAAGTACCGCCCAACTGAGACCCATTGCCAGCAATAGCCAGCGGGTCTGGACGCGGTTCGAAAGAAACCCCACCAGAACAGTCGAAATGGAAAAGAGCCAGAAGAAGCTGCCGGCGACAAGTCCGAATTTTTCCGGAGACAGGTGCAGTTCGGCCGTCAACGGCACGGCCACGAGACCGAGCACGATCTTGTCCAGGAAATTGATGAGGGCGAGCCCCGTCAGCAGGAAGGTCATCGTCCATGCGGACTTTGCCTGGAAATCAGGGGAAGCGGTCATAGGTTGTCTCCGGTAGTCCTGCTCCCGGCGGACTTCGCTGTCCCGGCCGGTAATGCGGACTTTGTAGCGCCACGGTAAAGGGTGCGCGAGGGTGGGCAACCACCCGGAACAGGTAGGCTAGGGAAAACCTTGTTGCCCTGGATGGGGAAATGTCCCGTTATTCATGCGGTGTTGCCGCGGAGGAACGGCGTTCTACCCCACTGGGGTGGTGGCACGGGAAGCGCATTGCCTTACTGTGAGTCCATGAAGTATCGAGCGGGATCGCGGTTCCGATCCGTGTCAGCCTTCATGAGAGGAGAGACAGTGAATACCCGGGAAACATCGTTGCGCGGCCTCGTGGAAAAGTGGTTTGGACCTGAATCGCAAATGCGGGCGCGGGTGACGCTTTTCAGTCACTCCCGTGCCGGCCGGTGGCGTTATGTGTGCGTGGCGTCGAGGCGGGCGACCGGTGAGCTGTCGATTTTTTTCTTCCGCCACGACGATGGTTCGTGGTCGGTGTTTCCCCCGGAAACAAAGCGGCCGTCTATGAACGTGGCGCGCATGCCGGTATTGCCCGGCGCGGCAGGACCGGTTGCGTTGCCAGGTTGAGCGCCGTCCGCTTCGAGGTGGAACCCGGAGATCGACGCGTTCGAATCGTTTGCTCAGGCGCGGCATGTTGTTGTGTTATCAACTAGAAAATATTGGAGATCGGTGCTGTGTCAATCCCGACATTCCTGGGTGACGATGAGTTCGCCCGCGAAGCAATCG